>JANYIK010000025.1 GCA_025362115.1 Methylophilaceae bacterium | reverse complement strand
CTCCCCTTTTCAGGGGGAGGCTTGGCTTGTCCTGAGCCTGCCGAAGGAGGGTGGGGGTTGGATGTATCAAATGACTCACCATATCACCCCCATCCTAGCCTTCCCCCTGTGAGGGGGAAGAGACGGAAATTTGAGGCCGTTTGGCCCGGCGTTGCAGCCACACCACGCCGAATAGATCCACAATACCGACCAGCAGTCTATCCAACGTGCCATAGTTAGAAACGCCGCGCTCACGTGGCCTGTGGTTGACCGGCATCGACACCACACGTCCACCTCGGCGTATCACCAAGGCGGGCAAGAAACGATGCATATGATCGAAATAGGGCAAATCCAGAAACACATCGCGGCGGATGAGCTTCAAGCCGCAACCAGTATCTGGTGTGCTATCGCCCAGCATTTTAGAGCGCACAGTGTTGGCAATAACCGAAGAAATACGTTTAATGAAAGTGTCTTTACGTGCGTGACGGCGATTACCGCCCACCAAGTCCACACCCTCTTCCACCGCCGCCATCAGCTTGGGAATGTCAGCAGGGTCGTTCTGTCCATCACCATCCAAAGTCGCAATCCAATCGCCACTAGCCGCTTTAACGCCGGTACGCACCGCCGTGCTTTGCCCGCAACTGGCTTGATGATGAATGACGCGTAATTGAGGGCAAGATTGCCCAATTTCTGCCAGTTTATGCGCGGTATTATCTGTACTGCCGTCATTCACATAGACAATCTCGAAATCCACCACGCCTTGCAGCGCAGCGCAGATTTCGTTGATTAGCGGGGCGAGATTGTCTTGTTCGTTGCGGACGGGAACTACGACGGAGAGGAATCGAATTTGCATGGCTGGCACGGCTTAAAATTTCGCTGCATTATAGCCGAGATGACCTGCACTTGTGCTGGCAACCACACCGCTGTCTGCAAAGCTACCAACACATCAAAGCAGTGCCATTTTCAACCCCGCAATTAACAATACCAAGGCTAAAATTCTTTCTAGCGCAGGTAATTTTAGGCGTTTGCGTCCAAGCTCAGTACCTATCAATGCCCCTAGCAATGCGGCTGCCAGCCACAGCGTGGTGTGTCCTGGCAGGTGCGGAATCACGGTCACATAGCCAGCCAAACCGGCGATGGAGTTGAGCAACACGAAAGGAGCAATGACGCCCGTTGACTGTTTGACCGTCGCCCAGCTCACCAACACCATAAGCGGACTTAAAAACACCCCGCCGCCGGTACCTACCAAGCCAGAAATAAAGCCTATCAAAGCTCCCGCAAGTAAAGCTGGCAACATCGGCACTTCAGGAAAAGTGGTTTTTCTTTGACTACGCAGTTTTTGTGAAGCCAAAATCAGCACCGCAGAAATCACTAATACCACGCCGACGATGGCTTTATATTGCACGCTGGATAACTGGTGCGTGCCGCCGATAAAAGCCATGGGGATGGAGGTCACAGCAAACGGCCACAGTGCGCGCCAGGAAAAGAAGCCTGAGCGCCAGAATTGGATAGTAGCGACAATGGCAACCAGGATGTTCAGGGTAAGCGCGGTTGGCTTCATCACCGCAGGAACCATACCCATCAAAGCCATTACCGCCAGATAGCCGGATGCACCAGCGTGGCCGATGGCAGAAAAAATGATAGCTACCAGTAAAAATAAACCCGCAAGTAGGGTAATATCCGCGATATTCATGTGTTTATAACGTTTTTATTATCAATCACTTATTATACCTCTCATGACACAAGCTCCTCCCAACCCGGTGAATTTTTACCAGGCATTCCTCTATTGGCTGAAGTTAGGCTTCATCAGCTTTGGCGGCCCTGCCGGACAAATTGCCATCATGCATCACGATCTGGTCGAGCAAAAACGCTGGATTTCAGACCAACGCTTTTTGCACGCGCTCAATTTCTGTATGTTGCTGCCCGGCCCTGAGGCTCAGCAATTGGCCATTTACATCGGTTGGCTAATGCATAAAACTTGGGGTGGCATCACTGCAGGTGTGCTTTTTGTGATGCCTAGCTTTTTCATTTTGGTCTTTCTATCCTGGGCTTATATGGCGCATGGCGACTTGCCAGCAGTTGCTGGAATTCTTTATGGTGTTAAACCGGCGGTGGTGGCCATCGTGCTGTTCGCCGCGTACCGCATCGGCGCACGCACCTTGAAAAATCGCTTGCTGTGGGCACTAGCCACATCGGCGTTTGTAGCTATTGTCGTGTTCAGACTGCCATTTCCTGTGATTATCCTCAGCGCGGCACTATTCGGTGTGGTGGGTGGCAAACTGACACCTGCCTATTTCGTCAGTGGCGGACATGGTGGTAAACCTAAACATTATGGCGCTGCCTTGATTGACGACCACACGCCCACTCCACCTCATGCCATGTTCTCAAGATCACGCATGTGGCATGTATTGGCTATCGGCTTGGGCTTATGGCTGGCAGCAATGATGCTGTTGCTGCTCACCCAAGGCTGGCAAAGCACAGTCACGCAAATGGGTTGGTTCTTCACTAAAGCGGCGTTGCTGACTTTTGGCGGTGCTTACGCAGTGCTACCTTATGTCTATCAAGGTGCTGTGGAACATTTTAACTGGCTGACCGCCGCACAAATGATAGATGGTCTAGCGCTGGGCGAGACCACGCCAGGGCCGTTGATTATGGTGGTGACCTACGTCGGCTTTGTGGGTGGCTGGATGCAGCACAGTGCGTCGCCCTTGATGACGGCTTTTTTAGCCTCCAGCGTAGTCACCTTTTTCACTTTTTTACCCTCTTTTATTTTCATTTTTCTAGGCGCTCCATTCATCGAATCCACACACGGCAACCTCAAGCTCACTGCGCCACTTACCGCCATCACGGCCGCCGTGGTTGGAGTGATCCTGAGTTTGGCTTTCTTCTTTGCTTATCATAGTTTTTGGCCACAAGGATCAAAGTATGACATTGATCTAATCTCCGCATTACTGGCAACTGCGGCACTATTTGCGCTTATTCGCTGGAAATCCAATATCATCATCGTCATTGCACTTTGTGGATTGACTGGGTTGATGATTCATCTTATAAAATGAAAACAAAAAAGATTAGGTAATATGAGGTGTAAAGGCGCAAAGATATTGTTAAGATAGCATTGCATAAAGTTAGATAAAGTCCTGTACAAGATTTAGATACAGGTACGTGGCATCAAGATGACGGAGCAATGCGGCAAGCTTTAAGTCTCATTGGCATTATTAAAATACAAGAGATTTGTTGCGTTTTTACAAACTCTAAAATAAAGCGAGTTGACACCATGTTCAAAGATATGACCTTCAAAAATACGACCATGATGGGATTTGGCGTGGTTATCATGCTATTCGTCAGCGTATTGATATTTCTTATTTATCAAATAAACATGATTCAAAAAGACGTAGGCGATATAGATGACAATCTATTGCCCTACGAGCTTCTCGCTGACCAAATGACGTTAGACGTAGTGCAGACGCAGCAATATTTGACCGATGTTTCCGCCACGCATGATCGTGAACCATTTGGCGATGCCGCCGCCCACGCAGAAAGTTTCAAAAAAGGCGTACACGCTTTCAAAGAACATTACGCCGCCAACCCGGAGAAGTTAAAAGAAATCGAAGCGATGGGTCAATCCTTCGACACCTACTACGACACCGGCAAACGTATGGCAGAGACCTATGTCGGACAAGGCTTGGAAGCCGGTAATGTCATCATGGAAACCTTTGACAAGCAATCCTTGGACATTCAATCCAAAATGAACGCTTTCCGCAACATTGAAGTCGCCAACACCAGCAACAAAGTGCGTGCGATTCACAACACCGGCGCTCTCATCACCAAAATCAGCATCGTGGGCGGCTTGGTCTGCGCCTTGGTGGCCGTGCTGTTCGCTTGGAAAATGTCCGGCAACCTGCTAATGCAATTGGGTATCGAGCCGATGTACGCACGTGGCATTGCCCGTGAAATCGCCAAAGGCAACCTCACCCGCGACATCATGCTGGAGCCAGGTGATAAAACCAGCTTGCTCTATGCGATCGGCAGCATGCAGATACAGCTACGCGGCATGATTAAGGGCATCACAGAGAACGCACAATCTATCGTGCAATCCGCGCAACAGCTTTCCGCCGCTGCTGACAAAGTGTTGAACAGCTCGGTACGTCAAAACGATGCCGCCAATAGCGTGGCTAGCGCCGTGGAAGAAATGAGCGCCAGTATTGACAACATTTCCAGCAATGCCGAGCATTCTGAATCCTTGGCTAAAAATGCCGGCTTGCTCTCAGATCAAGGCGGCCAGGTGGTCTCCGATGCGGTCAACGAAATGAATAAGATCGCAGAATCTGTGACCGATTCTTCCAACATCATTCGCGAACTCGGCACCAGTTCACAAAAGATTTCTGACGTGGTGAAAGTCATTAAAGACATCGCCGACCAGACCAACCTGCTAGCGTTGAACGCCGCGATTGAGGCTGCCCGCGCCGGAGAACAAGGTCGTGGCTTTGCGGTGGTGGCGGATGAAGTCCGCAAACTGGCGGAACGCACCTCCAAATCCACACAAGAAATTTCCGGCATCATCAACGAGATTCAACAAGGTGCCAATAGAGCTGTAAACAGCATGGAAGAAGGTACGGTGATGGTAGGCCAAGGCGTGCAAAAAGCCGAACGTGCGGGGAATTCGATGGTAGAGATCAAACAAGGCACGGTACAAGTGGTGTCCACCGCCGGAGAAATCTCTCACGCACTGAAAGAGCAAAAATTTGCGGTGAACTCTGTGGTGGGTGAAGTAGAAACCATCACCAGAATGGCACATGAAAATGCCGGGTTTGTCAGCGAACTCTCGCTCACCTCGGCCAAACTGAACGAGCTGGCCGATTCGCTTAACAGTACGATTAGCTATTTCAAGACTTAACTTTCTACTCCCGTCATGCTGGCGTAGGCCAGAATCCAGCCAAGGTTCAACGCAAGTCGCTTGACTGGGTTCCTGCCGTAGCCTGCCCTCGAACTTTTTAGTCGGGGGCGGGAATGACGGGAGAAGCACCCGCCAGCATGGCTGCTCCAATGATCCCGGCTTGATCCCCTGCCCGACTGATGCTGACTTGCACCTTGCCGCGCAAGGCGGGGATTAGGTCAGCTTCTAATCTGGCAGCAAAAGCGGGTTGCAATAATTCCCAGCTTAGACTTAGCCCGCCACCTATGACAACCTCTGTCACGTCTACCACCTTCAAGATATGCGCCAAGCCCTGCGCCAAGGCTGTCCCTGCTTGAGCATAAGCTTGCAAGGCTTGAATGTCGCCCTGATTAGCCAAAGCCGCTATCGCCAACGTATCTAGCGCCTTACCGTTGATTTCCTCGTAGTTCAACACTACCCCGCTTGCCGAAGCATATTGCTCCATGCAGCCACGGTTGCCACAACCACACGGCCTGCCGTTAGGAATTACGGTCAAGTGCCCGACTTCCATGGACACGCCGTTCATACCGCCGTAGGGCTTGCCATTCAGCACCAAACCACCGCCCACTCCTGTGCCTAATCCCAAGTAGATCAAGCTAGCACGTTCCCCTGCCAAGACAAATTCGCCATAAGCCGCAGCTAGGGCATCATTTTCCAGAACCACCGGCAAGTTAAGCAATTTGGATAGAGGCGCTGCAATATCAGCATTGAATAAGCCGGGCAAATTGGGTGACTGCGTGACTTGCTGTGTGGCGGGATTGATGAATCCGGGAAAGCCTATGCCTATGGCGCTGACTGTGGGGTATAACTTGATAGCCTCGCTGAGAGATTGCGCGAGGCTGGCATGGATGGCGCTCAGTGCGTCAATGGATTGCAGGCGTTGGCACAGCCCGGAGAAATCAGCGTGATAACGC
The DNA here is from genome assembly GCA_025362115.1 of Methylophilaceae bacterium. Lineage (GTDB taxonomy): Bacteria > Pseudomonadota > Gammaproteobacteria > Burkholderiales > Methylophilaceae > CAILHX01. The sequence goes on along the minus strand of JANYIK010000025.1, from coordinate 12,920 downwards.
TGCTCCCAAATCACCGACTTACTCTCTACCACGCCTACGCGCAGGTTTGTGCCACCCACATCAACGCCTATGAACATGGTCACCTTTCGTGCCGTCATTCCGGCGGAGGCCGGAATCCAGTCAAACATCAATGGAATGAGATGAGGCGATGCTGGCTTTAACAGGCTGGTCTGGATTCCGGCCTCCGCCGGAATGACGAGCTTACGCGACTTCTAAGGCCACCGTAATGACACCCTTTACCTTGCGTAAATCCCAAGATAACACCATGGTTACCGCCTGCATAATCTTCTCAAACCCAGCTTCTGATTGCGACACGCTGAAGTGCGGTACGGCATCAAATCTGGCTTCTTGGTCACTGGAAAGCCTGACAATTCCGCCCAACACTTCGTCTTCCAGTAAAATTTCGCTAAATCTTTCCACGTTCAAGGGCTGGCCGAAACCGCTGGGGACGTGCCCGCCCACCCTGAAACGTCCAGCAGGCCCATCACAGCTAGGCATGGCGAGGTTGATTTCTACGCTAAAAATGCCGCTGGTTAAAGGATCAAAGTGATACTCCACATTGAGTTTTTTGCCGGTCAACTCAATTTTTTTCACCACAGTGTAACCATCAAATACCCCTGCAAAGGACAAGGTGGGGGCTTTGCCCCTACCTTCCGCCGCTTGATAACTGACAGTATGCAGTGGGTCATCTATTTTAGGCTGCCAAGAGTCGTGGAAAAGAGTTTTGGCGTGAATATCGGTCGCCAAGTCTTCTGCTGAAATTTCGTGCTTGGAGACCATGCGTTCATGTGGATTGGCGATACCCTCACCGTCATGTCCGTGTTCCTGTGAGGCATGCACCTTGCGGTGGTAATGCTCGGTCTGGCGCGAGAGTGTATCGCCAAAGTTGTGACGTAACTTGTAACTGTCAAACTCGGTGATGGAGGCCGTGCCATCCAAACGCACCACAGCTTGCAGTTCGCCATTTTGCAAAAACACCTCTTCGTGTCCATCCAAGTCCAAGTCACAAGCGCTTCTGGCTGGGCGTGCGTCCACCACGTCCAGCAAGCTTTCCAGCTCGACCAGAGCGTTATATACCGCGCGCCGCAAATGCGGCAAATACAACCCGCCAAACAAGCCATGCCAATAGGCATCATTGGCTTGCGTTTCATAGAGCAAGCGCAGCATATCTGCTGTTTGTTGCGTATGAGGCAAGGCATGATAACGCTGCGACAAAGACAACATGCGCTTGTGAGCCCAGTTGGATTCTGGAAATCGCATGAAAAAGTTACGCCAAATACCGCCACGCACAAAAGGCTTGGTCTGCTCCCAACGACCTTCGCGTTTTTCGCGGTCTACCATGTCGGCGTAATAATGTGCAGCTGGCACGGGCATCGCCCACTCGTTCATCTCACTATATGAAGCCGTAGGCAGATACACCACGCCACGCGTTTTGGCCTGGGCGTGGTAATCGCTGTATTTCATAGTCTTGACGATTTTAGAAGCTAATACGCCTTCAATAAATGCCTTCAACCAGCCTTTTTCATACACCCAAGCATAGGTTTCTGGCCAAATGCCAAATTTTTCGATATCGTCAAAATAGATGGCAGCGGCTTGACCAGTGTCGTCTGCCAGACTTTCCATATATGTCACCGCCTCTTCTGCTGTAGAAAAAGGCAGGCGATAGCGTAATGGCTCAGAGATGGGAAATAGATCTAGGGTACGGCCATCTTCTTCAGTGGTATAAAAACCGTTCAAGGTGTTGGCTGCTTTGCCAGTACAGAGGAAGTGATAGTCATCTACTGTGACGTAATCAATCCCCGCATCCGCTAGGCCTGGTACCACAGTAGCCTCCCAAACGCGCTCGGTGAGCCACGCGCCTTGAGGAGCTTGACCTAACTTCTTTTTGAGATATTCGGAGAGTGTTTTGATTTGACCAACGCGATCTTTCGAGGGAATCGCTGCAAGCACGGGCTCCGTGTAACCTCCACCAAATAACTCGGCCTGACCGCGCTTGACCATTTCTTTGAGTAGCTGCAGGTCTTTGGGGTAATGTTTAAGCAAGTAATCCAACAACCAGCCGCTGTAGTGGATGGCAAATTTAAAGTCAGGATACTGGTGCAACACACGCAGAAAAGGGCCGTAGCAACGCACGTGAGCATCTTCCAGCACGTGGGTAAAGTTACCGACAGGTTGATGGGCGTGGACACCTAACAGTAGGGTTACAGTTTTTGCCATTTAGTCTCTCCCATTTTCTTGGTTTGCCTTTAGTGGCGTAAGCGATCCAGCCTTTGCTACCAAACCTATTCTTGCCCTCGTCGCATCGCTCCTGCCGCTTCAGCACCATCACCGCTCGCAGTGTTGCCACGGCTGATCACATGCGCCAAATTCGAGGGTGTTGGCAGTTTGAGCAGGCGATATAGATTGCTTAAATTACGCCTAAACAGTAAATCAAAACTTTGCACGCTGCCGGATGGGTTGTAGTCGCCAAACCACCAGAACCAATCAGAGCCTTCGCAATCTCCCAGTTGGCGCTCGGCGGCTTCGATTTCAGCTTTGCTCAAACGCCCGCTGGCAACTACCAAATCGTAATTTTGCTTGGCTTCGCACAGTAAATCCCATGCGCGGTTTTTGGCACCGTCGCCCATCCAGGTGCTGAACGTGCCATACACCCAGCTACCAGCGACCATGCTGGGTAAGCTGCCGGGGTTTATTTTCGCCACGCCCGGCTGCTCGCACAGTGCCGCCACCTCACTAAAAGTACTCATTTCTATGCAGGGATGCTCGGCCAATGTTTGATATAAATCGGTGAGAAAATAATAGCCGTTGTAGGGGTAATATTCCCAAGCATTTTCGCCATCCAGAATGATGCTGACCACAGGGGTTTCGCCCTCTGGAAAACGGTGCATGATGCCTTCCAATTCGCCCACCAAGTCATTCACCGCGTCGCGCCCGTGCCAATTGGCGTATTCAAAGCCTATTTTGTCTGACAGCCTGTCATCGCGAAAGAAACAAAGAATCTCGTCGTGGTTATCACGGACGCGATAAGGCCGATATAAATGGCGTTTATCCTCATATATTCCGGCTTCACCATGAAGTTTACGCAAACTATTGTTCAGCACGCCTTCACCCGTGGCCGCCCAGCCAAAACCTTGTTTGGCCAACAACATCAGCGCCGCGTGCGACACGCCACCTTCGGCTGGCCATACGCCATTGGGTCTTTGCCCAAAACGCTGTTGATGCGACTGGATGGCGGATTCGGCGTGACGATGTGCACGTGTCATACCTCCGGGATAGCGTTTGTTGTCTGGCAAAGGCATATCGGGAGCAGCCTCTCGCGCGCTGTTGAAATCCAGCAACAAAGGCAAAATGGGGTGGTAGTGAGGCGTAGTAGAGATTTCGATGCGGCCAGCTTTAGACAAGGCGCGGTGGCGCGGGATCAACTCAATGATAATGTTCCCTATCAAATCAAACAGCGCTTTGCGGTCTTTTGCAGTGAACTTGCCACCCTGCGCCATCAGCCGCACCACCAGTTCCGAACCGCGACGTATACTCTCGCCCATCCACGACAAGTGATACCAAGTAATCAAATCTGCTAGATACTGGCCAGAAAGATAGGCATGGTCGTCTTCATCATCCGCAAATAGCTGGTAGATATTGAACAGACGCTGATAGTGCGGGAACGGTGCGATCATTTTTTCGTGGTTGCCACGGAAACAACTTTCCAAAATAAGCTGGCGTTGTTGTTGCGTGACTTTGCTCAAATCTTTCTCGGCCAGTAAACTCAATAACGGATCGCTGACTTTACCGGACTTGAGCTGCTTGGCATATTCTTCTAGTTGATCCAGCAATACTGGCACATAGTTGAAAGTGACCTTGGCCTGTGGGTTTTGCTCCAGGTGGTACGCCATGTCGGTGTAATCCTTGATGGCGTGTAGATAGGTCCAGGGCAATATAAACTCACCGCTTAGGTAGTCACGATAATCCGGCTGATGCATGTGCCAGTAAAGGCAAATCCTAAGTTTTCTGTGCATAATTAAAAGTTTCTTTTTATTGTTTATCGCGAATAATGAGCTCGTTGTCCAAGCATTTCTGGTGTTACTAGGGTTACCCCTTTTTCTGAAACATAAAAACGTTTGCGATCTTCTTCCACGTCAAAACCGATACGCATCCCTTCGGGGATGATGCAGCCTTTATCAATCACAACCTTTTTTAACATGACAAAGCGCCCAATTTCACATTTGGGCAATATGACGCTGTCTTCAATAGCGCTATAGCTATGCACACGCACATCTGAGAATAACAAGGATCGCCTCACGTTGGAACCGCTCAGAATGCAGCCCCCAGACACTAGAGAGTCCACTGCATGGCCACGTCTTTCGTCTTCATCAAATACAAATTTGGCGGGGGGCAATTGTTCCTGATAAGTCCAGATTGGCCAGTCTTTATCGTACATATTCAGATCTGGAACCACCTTGGTAAGCTCCATATTGGCCTCCCAATAAGCATCCACTGTTCCCACATCGCGCCAGTAGTTGTGGCTACCCACGCAACTATCGGAAAACCTATGGGCATAAACACGGTATCGGCTAATCAGGTAGGGGATGATGTTCTGACCAAAATCATGGTTAGATGATGGATCGTCGGCGTCACGTATCAACTGCTCGTATAGAAACTTGGCGTTAAACACGTAGATCCCCATACTGGCAAATGATTGCGTAGGGTCATCTGGGATTGGATCCGGGTCTGTAGGTTTCTCACGGAACTGGATAATCCGATCATTATCATCCACACCTACTACACCAAACTCCTTGGCATCACTAATCGGTACATTGATGCACGCGACCGTCATGTCAGCTTCATTGCGTACATGCGCCGCCAGCATTTGGCCATAGTCCATCTTGTATATATGATCACCCGCCAAAATCAATACGTACTCAGGGCTCATCATATGCAGTATGTCCAAGTTCTGGAAAACCGCATCGGCGGTACCCTCATACCACTTCTCTTCAATGCGTTGTTGTGCTGGCAGCAATTCTACAAATTCGTTAAATTCGCCGCTCAAAAAATTCCAGCCGCGTTGTATATGCTGAATCAAGCTGTGTGACTTGTATTGCGTCACCACGCCAATTCGGCGTATCCCGGAGTTCATACAGTTAGACAGAGGAAAGTCTATAATGCGGAACTTGCCACCAAAAGGCACGGCTGGTTTTGTGCGCCAATCGGTAAGGGCCTTTAGCCGCGAACCGCGCCCGCCAGCAAGAATCAGTGCGACTGTATTTTTGGTGAGAGCACTGATAAAACGAGATGAAGTTACATCCTGTTTATGACCATTTTGGGAATCATGCTGCATTTTTGCCTCTCCTGATTTATAGTTGGGACAGTATGCTCTACTGGCGACGCCCTTGTAGAGCCATTATAGACAGGTTAACCATATAAACAACTGTTCCTTTGAATTGAAATGCATTGAAACCCCTTATTACTAGAGTGTTAAAAGCAAATTATGAGCCTTAAACAAGACCAGCAACTAGAACTAATACTACAAGCCCGCCACCACAACCCATTTGGTTGGTTGGGGCTGCATAAAGACCACGCGACTTATGTGCTGCGATGCTTTTTGCCTTATGCCAAAAAGATCTGGCTACAAGTTGGGGGCACTTGGGAAGAGTTGCCGCAGATACACCCTGATGGCTTATTTCTGTGGCGGGGACAAGCCAAGCCTACTACACCCTGTAATCTGCGCTGGGAAGAAGATGGTCAAACCATAGAACGCCACGACCCTTACTTTTTCTCGTCTACCTTATCCGCGCACGACCTGCATCTATTCGGCGAAGGTCGTTTGAGGATGGCTTACAAAATGCTGGGCGCGCACCCTATGCGCCATCACGGCGTTGATGGGACGCGCTTTGCGGTTTGGGCTCCTAATGCCGAGCGCGTCAGTGTCATTGGTGATTTTAACCGCTGGGATGGCCGTGTCCATCCTATGCGCGCACATGGCTCTAGCGGGGTGTGGGATATTTTCATACCCGAAATAGGCGCAGACGCACTGTACAAGTTTGAAATTCGCAATCGCAATACCGGCAACATCTTGGTCAAGACCGACCCTTACGGTAACGCGTTTGAACTACGCCCTAGCACGGCGGCGCGCGTGGCTACTACCATCCATCAATGGGCTGATGACGCTTGGATGAAGCAGCGCAAAGAGGCCGATTGGCTACACCAGCCTATGAATGTGTACGAGATTCATGCTGGTTCTTGGCAGCGTGGCGAAAAAACCAATCAGCAGCACGGTTTTATGAATTTCCGTGAACTGGCGACACGTTTGGTGCCCTACGTAAAAGAAATGGGCTTCACGCACATTGAGCTGATGCCGGTTTCCGAACATCCGCTGGACGAATCGTGGGGCTACCAAACCACTGGCTATTTCGGTGTCACCAGTCGTTTTGGCACACCGGATGACTTCCGCTATTTTGTAGATGCCTGCCACCAGGCCAATATCGGAGTCATTTTGGACTGGGTTCCCGCACACTTTCCAAAGGATGGCTGGGCGCTGGCCAATTTTGACGGCACCAAGCTGTATGAACACGAAGATCCGCGCCTTGGCGAGCATCAGGATTGGGGTACGCTCATCTTCAACTACGGTCGCAATGAAGTACGCAACTTTCTTATAGCCAACGCACATTTCTGGTTGCATGAATTCCACATTGACGGTTTGCGCGTAGATGCCGTAGCCTCGATGATCTACCTCGATTATTCGCGCAAGGCAGATCAATGGCTACCGAATAAGTTCGGCGGACGAGAGAATCTAGAAGCCATTGATTTCATTAAAGAGCTCAACATAGTCATTCATGAGGACTTTCCAGGAGCTTTGACCATTGCCGAAGAGTCCACCGCGTGGCCGATGATTTCGCGCCCAGTGTATTTGGGTGGTTTAGGCTTTTCGATGAAGTGGAATATGGGCTGGATGAACGACACGCTGGCTTATATCGAGCAGGATCCAATACATCGCCGCTATCACCATAATCAACTGACTTTCGGCCAGATTTACGCCTACAGCGAAAATTTTGTGCTGCCGTTTTCACACGACGAAGTGGTACACGGCAAGCGTTCTTTACTGGATAAAATGCCAGGCGACGCGTGGCAAAAATTTGCTAATATACGGTTGTTGCTAACCTACCAGATGACCTACCCCGGTAAAAAACTCAATTTCATGGGCAGTGAATTTGCGCAAGGGCGTGAATGGGCTGTGGGACAATCCTTGGATTGGCATTTGCTGGAGATACCTTGGCATCAAGGGGTAAAAAATCTACTGCGCGATGCTTCGCATTTGTACCGCGATATTCCGGCTCTGCACGAACTGGATTTTTCGCCGGAAGGCTTTGGCTGGATTGATTGTCATGATGCCGATCAGTCCATTATCAGCTACCAACGCCGCGCGCGCGATGGCTCATGTGTAGTTGTCGTGCTGAATTTTACGCCTGTGCTGCGCAATGGCTACCGCATCGGCGTACCAGAAGCGGGAACCTACAAGGAACTGCTGAACAGCGATTCTGAGCTATACGGCGGTGGCAACGCGGGTAACGGGCTAGGCTTGCAAGCCGAAAATACGCCATGGATGGGCTTGCCCTACTCTTTGGTCATTTCCGCACCGCCACTAGCGGGCATTATTGTACAAAAAGGATGAAGATCATGTCGCGTCTGACACAATCTGCCACTTGGCAACAACTTAGCGAACATCAAAAAATCATAGCTTCGCAACACATGCGGGATATGTTTGCCGCCGATGTTGAGCGTTTTGACAAGTTCTCGCTCAACTTCAAAGATATTTTGCTGGATTACTCCAAAAACTGCATCACGCAAGACACCATGCGCCTGCTCACCCAACTGGCTCGCGAAGCCAACGTGGAAAACTGGCGCGATAAGATGTTTGCAGGCGAAAAAATCAATTTCACCGAAGACCGCGCCGTACTACATACCGCGCTACGCAACCGTAGCAACCGCAAGGTGATGGTGGATGGCGTAGATCAAATGCCTGAAGTCAACCGCGTGTTGGCACAAATGCGCGACTTTACTGAGCGCGTCAGAAATGGGAAGTGGCTAGGCTACACCGGCAAACCGATTACCGATGTAGTCAATATCGGCATTGGCGGCTCTGACCTTGGCCCCTTCATGGTGTGCGTGGCACTTAAACCTTACTCAAAACCCAATCTGGCAGCACATTTCGTTTCTAACGTAGACGGCGCGCACTTGGGTATGACCCTGCAAAAATGCAACCCAGAAACCACCCTGTTCATTGTAGCTTCCAAAACTTTTACCACACAAGAAACCCTCACCAATGCCCGCTCTGCTCGCGCTTGGTTTTTAGATGCAGCCAAAGACGAGAAGCAGATCGCCAAGCACTTCGTAGCACTTTCCACTAATGCGGAAGAAGTGTCTAAATTCGGCATTGATACTGCCAATATGTTCGAATTCTGGGACTGGGTGGGTGGACGTTATTCGCTATGGTCAGCTATAGGACTGTCTATCGCGCTGTATTTGGGCATGGACAACTTTGAAGCCATGCTACAAGGCGCATTTGAGATGGACGAGCACTTTTGCAACACCCCGCTGGAGAAGAACCTGCCCGTAGTCATGGGCTTGCTGGGCGTGTGGTACATCAACTTTTTTGGCGCGCAAACCCACGCCATTTTGCCCTATGACCAATCACTGTCGCGTTTCTCTGCCTATTTCCAGCAAGGTGACATGGAAAGCAACGGCAAATTTGTTGACCGCGACGGTAATAAAGTGGAGTGCGATACCGGCCCGATTATCTGGGGGGAACCCGGCACCAACGGGCAACACGCTTTTTTCCAGCTCATCCATCAAGGTACGCGTTTGATTCCAGCAGACTTCGTCATGCCTTTAGAAACCCACTATCCGTTGGGCAACCACCATAAAATCTTGTTTTCCAACTTCCTCGCGCAGACCCAAGCACTGATGCAAGGCAAAACTGCAGACCAAGCGCGTGCCGAGTTAGTCAAGAGCGGGATGAGCGGCGACGCTTTAGAAAAACTAGTGCCACACAAGGTGTTTGAAGGCAATCGCCCAACCAACTCTATCTTATTTGGTAAGCTAAATCCGAAAACACTAGGTTCTTTAATTGCGCTCTACGAACATAAGATTTTCGTGCAAGGCATTATCTGGAACATCAACTCCTTCGACCAATGGGGCGTAGAACTGGGCAAACAATTGGCGCAAGCGATACAACCGCAACTGGTGGATGACAAACCAGTAACAGGGCATGACGCTTCAACTCGCGGCTTAATTAACTACTTCAAACAACACACCAGCTAAGTCGCTGCTTCATCCGCAAACACATCGACTCCTGCTTTAGGGGTAATGGCAGTCACGGGGAGTACAGCCCCATTGCGCCATTGTTGCACCGCATCACGTTTGTTATTGCCCGTCACAATGAACAGCACCTGGCGCGCTTGGCTTAGCCGTGATGCCGATAAGCTGACACGATCCGCAGGCGGTTTAGGCGCATTGCTGACAGCGATGGTGGGTGCAGCATCTTCCCAAACATGACCGGGGAACAGGCTGGCAGTATGACCATCTTCACCCATACCCAGTAATACCAAATCAAAATCACCGACACCATTCAAAAGTTGGTTGTAATTGGTGACTGCAGCTTTTGCACCAAGCTCTGTAAGCATGCTGTGGGTTTGCTGATTAGGAATAGGCACATGATTCAACCACACATCTTGTGCCATCTTACTGTTGCGTTCAGGGTTATCGGCTGGCAAGCACCGCTCGTCACCATACCAGATATGCCAGTGCTCCCAGTCGGCTTTTTTACTACATAACGCGTGATAAATCTCACGCGGGGTAGTGCCGCCAGCCAACACCAAATCAAAACGCCCGCGCACCGCAATGGCCACGTTTGCAGAATCAAGTAACGCATTTATCGCCGCATCGCGCAACTCTGCAACTGTGGAGAATACTTTCCAGCGGGTAATTTGCATCAGTGGATAACGGTTACCGTATCTAGGTCAAACTGCTGACGTACTTTCTCTGCCACCGCAGCCGCATCTTGGCTGGTTTTCATCTGTGAAATTTGTAAACGCGCGTAGGTCATGCCTCCAATATTGGCGGATACCACTTCTGCTGCGTAACCATCTGCATCCAGCCTATGCATCAAGGTCTCAGCCTCAGCACGGTCACGGAAATTGCCCACACTGACCTTCCAGCGACCATTTCTATTGGCGATGCCACGGCCTGTAACGAGGTTAGTTTCTGCTTTCCATTTTTGCAAATCCTGCATAGCAGCTTTGGCAGGTGCATTCAAGCTACCCGGATTCAAAGCATCCACATAAAACTTGGCGCGAGTGAGTGTGGCTTGCGAAGCATCGTCATGACTTATGTCGGCTTCACCCTTTAACAGTGCTATAACGTCGCGCCCGTCATTACTATTGCCCACAATATCTACTGACTTTGTCACAGCGGTTAACGCCCCCAATTTCACATTGAATTCATGCTGCCGCAGATCAATGCGCGGCTCTCTTGATTTCTTCATTCTCTTTTTACCATGTTTTTTCTTGCGTGTTTCTTTGTTGACCTTTTGATAGAGCGGCTTGGTGGTCAAGCGAAACGCGCCTTTTGGCACGGACAACGCGGCACGATAGTATTCGTTAGAGGTCAGATTATCCAACACCAGCTTGGCATTTTCACCTAGTTTAACTGTGGTTTCATCTTCTAATTTCAGCGCAACACGGCCACCAGAGCCAGTCGTCACAATATCGCTGTTAACTAAGTGGTCGCCAGGCAATAACGCCGTTTTCACGCCATCATGCTCACTCCAAGCCGGCATCACCACCCCCTCAACCACCGCCGCGTGCAAGGCAGGAGAGACCAGCAAACATAACAGTAATAGCCAGCGTTTCATGATGTGCTTACCTTTTAATGTAATTTAAATGACGCGCCCGCCAATGCCTTAGAGGCGCTTGCCCCCAACTGCTTGGCAAAACGGTCAGCCAAGCCTTCGCGCGAGGTGAAATCTACCATATTTTCTTCTTTAACCACGTCGCGGGCAACACTGTTAGCGCTACCGATAGCGTCGGCCAAGCCTAGCTCCACGCTCTTGTCGCCACTCCAAAATAGCCCTGAAAACATGTCTGGCGTTTCTTTCAAACGGTCGCCGCGGCCTTTACGCACCACATTGATAAATTGCTGATGAATTTCATCCAGCATGGCTTGCGCATGCGCCTTGTGGGCCGGATTGACTGGTGAAAAAGGATCCATGAATGCTTTGTTTTTGCCCGCCGTCATCACGCGCCGCTCTACACCCAGCTTTTCCATCGTGCCAGTAAAGCCGAAACCGTCCATCAATACCCCGATGGAACCCACGATACTCGCCTTATCCACGTAAATTTTATCGGCTGCCACCGCGATGTAATAACCACCAGAAGCGCATATATCCTCGACCACAGCGTACAACGGGATTTTAGGATGCAGTTTGCGTAAACGACCAATTTCATCGTTGATGATACCCGCTTGCACCGGACTGCCGCCTGGACTATTGATACGCAGGATCACGCCCTTGGTATTTTTGTCTTCAAACGCTGATCGCAAACTGGAAATAGCATCATCCGCATTCACTGCATCGCCATCGCCAATCTCGCCACGAATATCTATCACCGCCGTATGTGGGCCGCTGGAGCCGTTGTGCGGGAACCAATCCACCGCCATAAACAACAGTGCGAACAGGTAGATAAAAGTCAGGGTTTTGAACAAAATTCCCCAGTTACGCGCGCGTTTTTGCTCGTTCAACGCCGCCAAAGCAAGTTTTTCTATGGTATTGCGTTCCCAGTTTGCAGCATCAGTCATTGCGTTCTTTCTTTAAGTTTGTTCGATTAAATAAATTTTCTTGTCGCGCTCAGTTATGTTTAGCTTATTGAGCGATTTTCCCTTGCACGGTCCCAACTCGCAATATCCAGTCTCTGGATGATACTGCGCGCCATGCGTAGCGCAGATAATGGCAGTGCGCGTTAGATCAAAAAACTCACCCTCTTTCCAGTCCAAAGGCGCTGGCACATGCGCGCATTGGTTGATGTAGCCATGTACCGCACCGCGATAGCGCAGCACAAAGCCCGTCTCACGTTCACCCAGATGCGGCATGGGAAAGCGCACGCCTATGCCCTTTTCCACCACTTCATCACTGCTGCAAATCAAGCGTTCGTGCGTAACCATGCGTGAAGTGTAGCAAAATTGTCAAAACAAGCCAGTGGCTTATGCGGTATCAATGCATGTTCGGTTTGTGCGCCGTAGCTCACGGCAAGGCTGGCTACTCCTGCATTTTGCGCCATTTGCAAATCAAACGTAGTGTCACCTACCATCAAAGTGCGTTCAGACGTAACACCTAACTCGTCCATAATTTCTTCCAACATTTGTGGGTGCGGCTTGGAAAAGCAGTCATCCGAACTCCGTGTGGCCAACATCAAGTCGGTAAACTCAGCTTGTTCTATCGCACGCATCAGGCCTCTTCTACCTTTGCCGCTAGCAACCGCCAGCATAAAGCCATCCTCGGCCAGCGCGGGTAGTGCAGCTTCAACCCCGTCAAATAACCGTATGTCGGCGCTCCTGACATTGTAATGATGCTTGTAGCGCTCCGCTACGGCTTGCAATAAATCAGCATCAATATCACCAAATAATACTTTGAGCCCAACGAATAGCTCCAACCCAATAATATCGCGTGAGGCCTGGTCGCTGGGCTCTGGCAAATTCAAATCGTGGCTGGCAAGGCGTAGCGCATCTACGATAGCAACGGTGGAGTCGGCCAAAGTGCCATCCCAATCGAATATCAATAAATCGTTCAGATTCCGCACCACAAAGGATCTTTGGGCCATAGTGATGCCGATGTATTATTGCACGCCATCTGCGATGCGTTGCTGGGCGCATTGGCC
>JANYIK010000173.1 GCA_025362115.1 Methylophilaceae bacterium | reverse complement strand
CTCGATTCCTATGGCAAAAACACCAGAATTGGCGACGCACAACGCATCAAGAAATGGATGCAAAGTAGTGTGAAGGGGTTAAGAGCCGTTTGAGTTGATGGTTGATTGATTCGGAGGCCGCTTTAAGCGGCCTTTTTCTTGGGCGCGGCTTTTTTGGAGGGTGCTTTTTTTGCAGATGGTTTCTTAGCTGCAGTTTTTTTCGCAACAGGTTTTCTGCCGCCTTTGGCTTTAGGACTGTCGCCTTTTTCTATCTTCGCCGCAATCAGCTCTAAACCGCGCTCCAAGGTAAGGTTATCCACGGTATCGGCCTTAGGCAATGTCGCGCGGACTTTGCCATGCTGTACATAAGCGCCAAATCGCCCGTCGTAGATGGCCACTTCTGCGCCGTCTTGTGGGTGAGTGCCCAGTACTTTCAGCGCAGCCTGAGACTTGCCCTGTGCCAGCAATTCAACGGCGCGCGGCAAATCAATGTCGAACACATTATCGCTGCGCGGAATGGATTTGAAGCCGCTGTTGTGGTTGAGGTAAGGACCAAAGCGGCCTATGCCGGCGGTGATTTTTTTGCTGGTTTCCGGATGTATTCCCACCTCGCGTGGCAAGGCCAACAGCTTCAAAGCCACTTCCAAGCTCACGTCTGCCAAAGCCATGCCTTGCGGAATACTCATGCGTTTAGGTTTTTCTTTGCCCACCAATTCACCCAATTGAACGTATGGGCCGTAAGGGCCGACCAAGAGCTGAATGTTTTGGCCGGATGCAGGGTCTGCTCCCAGCAGCACGGGTTCGGCGCGACCGCCATCGCCTTCTACATTGCGTACATAGTCGCATTCGGGATAGCCGGTACAGCCGATAAAACTACCACGCTTGCCCAAGCGTTTAGATAGCGGCTTAGCGCATTTTGGGCAGGCTTCCTCTAGGATTTCCGTACCAGGCCTATCCACCTCTTTTTTGGAATGCAGCTGGCTGTTGAATCCTTGCCAAAAATTATCCAGTACCGGAATCCAGTCCCGCCCACCTTCGGCTATCTCGTCCAACTCGTTTTCCAGTTTGGCGGTGAAGTCATAATCTACATACTTAGTGAAGTGTTCGGTGAGGAACTTGATGACCACGCGCCCCACGTCCGTCGGCGTAAAACGCTTCTGGTCTAGCAGCGCATATTCGCGGTCTTGCAGGGTAGAGATGATGCTGGCGTAGGTGGAGGGTCGGCCGATACCGTATTCTTCCAGCGTTTTGACCAGGCTGGCCTCGGTATAGCGCGGTGGAGGTTCAGTAAAGTGTTGGTCACCGAAGATTTTTTCGATGTCTAAAATCTCGCCTACTTCTAGCGCTGGTAGCTTGGATTCATCTTCCTCCTCGGTATCGTCCGCCCCCTCGGTATACACTGCGATGAAGCCGGGGAACACCAAGGTTTGCCCAGTGGCACGAAATAAGTTAGCCTCACCGCCCACGCTTAAATCAACGCTCACCGCGTCGAATCTGGCAGGTGCCATCTGACAGGCCAGTGCGCGTTTCCAGATCATGTCATACAGCCGGAATTGTTCGGGTGTGAGGAAAGTACGCAGACTGGCTGGGGTACGTGAAATATCGGTGGGACGGATGGCCTCGTGTGCTTCCTGGGCACTCTTGGACTTCGTTTTATACATAATCGGCGATTTTGGCAGGTAATCCGCTTCAAAATTGCCCTTGATGTAACCACGTATCTGCATCACCGCCTCTGCTGCCATGCTGAAGGAATCGGTACGCATGTAGGTAATCAGGCCAACGGCGCTAGTGCCGATATTGACACCTTCGTACAACTGCTGGGCGATACGCATGGCACGGCTGGTAGTAAAGCCCAGCTTACGCACGGCTTCTTGTTGCAGGGTAGAGGTGGTAAAGGGTGCGGCGGGGCTACGATTGCGCTGTTTTTTCTCAACTCTGGTCACATGCGCCTTACCAGCGCTTGCCGCCAGCAGCTTACCCACCACTTCCTGCTCCTGTGTGGCGCTGTTGATGTCAAATTGCTCCAGTTTCTTGCCTTGGTACTGTATCAGCTTGGCATCCACCAACTGTCGCTGTTTGCGCGAATTCAAATGTATCGTCCAGTATTCGCGGCTGATAAACGCCTCAATCTCCAGTTCTCTCTCCACTATCAATCTTAGCGCTGGGCTTTGCACCCGTCCGGCGGAAAGACCGCGCCGTATTTTTTTCCACAACAAGGGCGACAGGTTAAACCCTACCAAGTAATCCAGCGCGCGCCGTGCTTGCTGTGCGTTGACCAGCGGCATGGCAATGTCACGCGGATTATCTACCGCAAATTGCACCGCCGTTTTGGTGATTTCGTTAAACACCACGCGTTTTAAGGTTTTACCCTTAAGCAGTTTTTTAGATTCTAAAATCTCGGCGATATGCCAGGCAATCGCTTCCCCCTCACGATCCGGGTCGGTCGCCAGCAATATCTGGTCAGCCGCTTTGACCGCCTTGGCAATCGCATCCACGTGCTTGGCATTACGGTCTATCACCTCGTATTGCATGGTATAGCCATGCTCGGTATCTACCGCGCCATTTTTGGGGATGAGGTCGCGCACATGGCCGTAGGAAGCCAGCACCGTGAAGTCTTTGCCCAAGTATTTGTTCAGGGTCTTGGCCTTAGATGGCGATTCGACGATGAGCAGTTTGGACATGGGCAGTTATTCTTAGGTTAGTAAGTCTTGGGTTGGGCAGCGGCAGATAATAAGAGCAAAGCCTTGCCAGAATCAAGAAGTTTGACGCACAAACTGAATGTGAGCGCCGTCGGTTTCGCCCAAAGTCAGCGCCATCACCGCGTGACTTTCGTCGAATAACAGGTCTTCTTCTGCTTCATCCATAGTGCTTAATCCTTTGAAATCAAACAGCTCGGTATCTGCGAGGTGCGAAGGCGCGACATTGGTAATGGCGCGGAAAATCTTTTCTATGCGCCCAGGATATTCGCGCTCCCAAGCGGACAACATATTTTTGATGTTTTGGCGTTGCAGGTTTTCTTGCGAGCCGCACAAATCGCAGGGGATGATCGGGTATTGCATGGCGCGGGCGAAACTGGCGATATCTTTTTCAGCGCAATAGGCCAACGGGCGGATGACGATATGCGCGCCGTCGTTGGTGGCGAGTTTGGGCGGCATGGCTTTGAGTTTTGCGCCAAAAAACATATTCAAAAACAGCGTTTCCACGATGTCGTCGCGGTGGTGTCCCAGCGCGATTTTGTTGGCGCCCAGCTCTTTTGCCACACGATAAATCACGCCACGGCGCAAGCG
>JANYIK010000184.1 GCA_025362115.1 Methylophilaceae bacterium | reverse complement strand
ATAGACGTTGCCGGTGGTGCTGCCGAAGCACAAACAATCGCCGGAAACATCAAGCCCGTGGCGCAGCACGATGTCGTAGGTATCGCCCTGCGGCAGCCCCTTACGGAAGGCTTGCCAGGATTGCCCGCCATCGCTGGTACGTGCCACGCACAGGCCGCCGTCATTCGCCATGCGCGCAAAATCGCCGCGCGCAGGCACCACCCACGCAGTGCGCCCATCCCGCGCATCTGCCGCGATGGGAAAGCCGAAGTGCACGCCGGTTTCTAACTGGCTGACCTTATTCCAGCTTTGCGCACCATCCGCGCTGTAAAAAACGCCGCAGTGATTCTGCTGCCACAGGTGATCCGGCTCTGCGCTGCAAGCCGTGATGAAGTGCGGGTCGTGACCCCACTCGTTTTCCGGGTCGGGCATATAGTCATTGCGCATACCGCGGTTGCGGCTTTGCCAGCTCTGCCCACCATCGCGGGTTTCCAGCACCCCGGCGGATGACACCGCCACCATTAAATGATTTGAGTCGCGCGGGTCTATCACGATGGAATGGATGCCCGGCTCGAACACGCCGTAATCAATGCTCGCCGGCGTGCCAAACCAGCGGTTCTCGCTGGTCGCGTCCCCAGTAAACAAATCGCCGCCGCGGCTTTCGTGATCCCACAACGGCCGGTTAAGCGCCCAGCTATCGCCACCGTCGTCGCTCACAAACAAGCCGCCGGGAATGGTGCCCGCATACAGCCTGCCGGGTTGGTCGGCATTGCCAAACGCCAGGTTCCAGATCTTGAGTACCGTGGCATCCTGATATTCTGGCTGCGCTTGCGGAGCGCTCGGGTCGAAATCCGGTGTGGGCAGGTATTTGACGATTTAACGCGCGCCTTGGGGATACTTCAGGGAAAGCACATCCTCCCACGTCGCCCCGCCGTCACGTGAGCGCGACAGCTTAGCCCCCCAATGCCCGTGATCCAGGGACGCCCACAACGTGCCATCGTTGGGATTGCGCGCCGCATAACAGATGGGGATGCCCGCATGTTCGATAGGCCGGGCGTGCCAGGTGGAGTTCTTGCGGTCAACAATCACCGTGCCCTTACGAGTACCGAGCAATAGCATGTCGGACATGATTCAACCTTCCGCGTGGATGAAGGTGACCATATTAGCAGGCTGGGCGAACCGGAGCCATGTGCCACAAGAGGTTTGCTTATCCTTTTTGGTAGGGAACCCGCACGTCCTGCATCATCGGGTAATGTTTCTGGTTTAGGGTACACAGCTCTAATTTGTGCCGGAGCGCAGTGGCAGCAATCAGTGCGTCATTCAGGCCTACGCCGTGGCTTGAGCCATAACCGCGCCGCAACAGGCCGCCTTCAGCAGCGGTTTCTGCATCCAGCGGCAAGATTTGCAACGTACCCAAAAAATCGTTCAGCGCGTTGCGCTCTTTGCCATTGCGCACCCCGACGTGCAACTCGGCCACCGTAATGGCGGAAATAAACACCTGCTCCGGCAATTGCGCAACAAAATCCCGCGCAGCCTCATGCCCCCGCAAAAAATCAATCAGCACGTCGGTATCCACCAGAATGCCGCTCATACCCGCTCCTCGGCGCGTAATTGCTCAAGACTGGGCAAGTCATCTCGCCCCGCCCATAGGGCAAAAGCCACCATGCGTTTGCCTTGCGTGATAACAGGCTGGTTTTCGCCAATATAGTGGTCTATCGCCTCCCTGATGAGCGCGCTCTGGCTGCGTCCGGTGCGCGTGCCAATTTGCCGGATAGCGTTTTGCTCGTCTTCAGTCAGGTAAATCTGGGTGCGTTGCATGACAATCTTTCTAATGTTGATGTATATATATGCAAATAATATACATCATATTACACCAAAGGAGGTGCTGATTTATTCCAAATATGTGGTTCGATACGTTTTTCGTTCGCCCCCGTATCAAGTACGGGGCAGGCTCTGAGTGCCGCGCATAGCGCGGTTTATCGAAGGGTCGAACAAAAAACACTCTCCACGAACGGAATAAATCAGGCCTCTCAAAAGGCACGCTTGCCCTATCTGAAAATTCCAATTGCTGCCTGTATCTCATAGAGATACAATTTTCAAGACTTTCCACTTTGATGGGGAAGATCACGAGTTGGTAAATTAGCAGGATTACCGTTGAGGTGAACACATTATGAGCCGCATGGTTAACCCCGCACACCCCGGCGAAGTGCTGCGCGAATTCCTGCCGGAAAGCTTGTCTGTTTCCGAGGCCACCAAGTGCTTAAGCGTTTCTCGCGTCCAGCTTTCGCGCCTGCTGAATGGGCGTGCCGCGCTGACGGCGGAAATGGCCATCCGCATTGCCATGTTGACTGGCACTTCTGCCGAATCATGGCTCAAGAATCAAATGCAGTGGGATTTGTGGCAGGTAGAGCAACGACCAAGGCCGCATGTGGAGCCGTTAGCGGCTTGAAGAAAGGTTGCACTGAATGACCAAAGTCCCCGCCGTACTTCTGCCCCCACACCATGAATACACGGGAAACCTTTTATGGAATGTTTCTGATGTAATTGGCCGAGAGCCGGAAATTAGCATTTCTATAAATCAGCTTAGAAAGCTAGGTTACTGGGCTAGTGCATTTCCAGAAGGAGATGGAATAACTTTCACCGAAGATACTGGAAAGAAGCGAAATAATGAGTTGGTTTCAGATGTCAGAGCATGTTTTGAATGGCTGAATATTTCAGTAGACCTTACTAAGCTGAATCAAGAGGCTCCGAAACGTTCCCCAATACCATCACTAGGGTATGAGTACCCAATAAAAATTAGTAAAGCTGATTTAGCGCTTACACAATTAGAAGACGCTATTGATTTGTTCCTTAGTGGTAAGCGACTTTCATCTATTACATTGGCTGCGGCAGCTGACGGTGTTTTTCAGGGGCTAATAAAACAAAAGGGCAAAAAAACTGCTGCCCAAGAAACATGGGAAAGCATTGAGCAGGCTAGAGAAAGTACTGGGTTAGAAATTGCAGGTGATCGCACTGAGAAGGATGCTTTTAACGAATGGAATTGGTTTCAAAACAGGCTGAAGCATCACGACGACAGGGATGACGAGCGGCTCGAAATCAATGTTTTTGATCATTCATACTACGCTATTCAGAGAACGCTGGCAGATGCAGATAAGCTCGGCTTAGAGCCTCAAAATCGTTTACCATTTGAAAAATGGATGATTGAGAACATTTTCACTTAATGAATGGGTAGATACGAGATCGAAATAAAAAACCCGGAAATTCCGGGTTTTTTATTTCGCCTTGCTCTTAACTCAAACCACCATTAAATCCACAAACTCGTTGACTGGCATGGCTTCCAGCTTCTTTTGGTCGGAGCACAGGTCGAGTATTGCGGCCTGTTGCGAGGCTGAAAAACGACGAGCCAGATTGACCTTGAACTTCTTGACCAGTTCGGGAATACCCTCGCCGCGACGGCGGCGGTGGCCGATGGGATATTCCACGGCGACATTGTCCGAGTGCGAGCCATCCTTGAAGAAGACTTGTATCGCGTTGGCAATCGAGCGCTTTTCCGGGTCGAGATAATCTTTGGTGTATTCGGCTTTTTCCACGCAAATCATTTTGTCGCGCAGGGCGTCCACGCGCGGGTCGGCAGCCACACCATCTTCATAATCCGCAGCGGTCAGCGAGCCTTTCAATAGCCCGATGGCAGCCATGTACTGGATGCAGTGGTCGCGGTCGGCCGGGTTGTTGAGCGGGCCGGTTTTATCAATGATGCGTATCGCCGATTCGTGCGTGGTGATGACAATCTTGTCTATCTCACCGATCTGTTCCGGCGTCTGCAACTTGCTACCCACCTGTGCGTTGAGCTGGATGGCGCATTCCACCGCGGTTTGCGCGTGGAATTCGGCGGGGAAGGAGATTTTGAACAGCACCTGCTCCATCACGTAAGAGCCATAAGGCCGCTGGAATTTGAACGCGTTGCCTTTGAACAGCACGTCGTAGAAGCCCCAGGTCTTGGCGGTCAAGGCAGAGGGGTAGCCCATTTCCCCCTTCATCACCATCAACGCCAAACGCACTGCGCGGCTGGTGGCATCGCCCGCCGCCCAGGATTTGCGCGAGCCGGTGTTGGGGCTGTGGCGATAGGTTCGCAAAGCTTGCCCGTCCACCCACGCGTTGGAAACAGCGTCAATAATTTGTGACTTGGTCGCACCCAGCATGCCAGCGACAACGGCGGCGGAGGCGATCTTGACCAGTACCACGTGGTCTAGCCCTACCCTATTAAAGCTGTTTTCCAGCGCCAACACGCCCTGGATCTCGTGCGCCTTGATCATGGCGGTCAACACATCCTTTATCGTTAGCGGGGTTTTACCCTGCGCCATTCGAGTGCGCGACAGCCAATCCGCTGTTGCGAGAATCCCGCCCAGGTTATCGGACGGATGACCCCATTCGGCGGCCAGCCAGGTGTCGTTGAAATCCAGCCAGCGGATCATCGCGCCGATGTTGAAAGCAGCAAGGATAGGGTCGAGCTGATAGGGCGTGCCCGGCACTTTTGCGCCATTCGGTACGACTGTGCCATCCACTACAGGGCCGAGCAGCTTAGTGCAGGCGGGGTAGTCCAATGCCTCGAAGCCGCAACCCAGCGTATCCATCAAGCAGTTGCGGGCGGTGTCGTAGGCCTCGTCGCTGTTGATGACGTAATCGTGGACATAGTTGGCGATGTCCACCAGCACTTGATCGGGGTCGGGGCGGATATTAGAAATATGCGCTGACATTCAGGATACCTCCAAAGATTCATTTTTCGGGCGCACTGGCTGCGTTGCGCGGTGCTCGTAACCTCGCCTATCTATCTGATATGTCTTCGGTTCCTGCGCGCCGTGCGCCTTACACTGCATCCCGAAATTCTGAACTTTGGAGCTATCCATAACCTTACTTTCTTTCAAATAATTTCATTCGTCATTCCGGCGGAGGCCGGAATCCAGCCAAATATCTATAGAGTTCGGCCTGTCGTTACCGCTACTCTTTGACTGAACTGGATTCCGGCCTCCGCCGGAATGACGGTGTGGGTTAGCGTTGTGAAATTGGAATAAATGCCCGGTTGTCCGGCCCGTTATATTCCGCGTTGGGGCGGATAATCTTGTTATCAATCCGTTGTTCGATCACATGCGCCACCCAGCCGGTGGTGCGGCTGATGACGAAGATGGGCGTGAACATACCGGTGGGAACCCCCATCATGTGATAGCTCGACGCGCTGTACCAATCGAGATTGGGGAACATTTTCTTTTCGCGCCACATCACGGTTTCGATGCGGGATGAGATGTCGAATAAATTAAGATTATTGCCATCTTCGCACAGGGCACGGCTGGTGGCCTTGATACACTCGTTGCGCGGGTCGGCGATGGTGTACACCGGATGACCAAAGCCGATGATGATTTCCTTGGCGGCCATGCGGCGCACAATGTCGGCTTCCGCCTCGTCGGCATTTTTGTAGCGCTGGATGATCTCCATCGCGGCTTCGTTGGCGCCGCCGTGCTTGGGGCCGCGCAGCGCGCCAATCGCGCCAGTGATGCAGGAATACATATCCGACAAGGTGCCAGCCACCACGCGGGCAGTGAAGGTGGAGGCGTTGAATTCATGCTCGGCATACAACACCAGCGAGGTATTCATAGCGCGGATGTGCAAGTCGGAAGGTTTTTTGCCGTGCAGCAGGTGTAAAAAGTGCGCAGCAACGGAATCATCGTCGGCCTCCACTTCTATGCGCTTACCGTTGTGGCTAAAGTGGTACCAGTAGAGCAGGATGGAGCCAAAGCAGGCAATCAGCCGATCGCCCAAATCCTTTGCGCTTTCAATATTGCGGTCTGTGGCTTCGGGTTGTAGCGTACCCAGCATGGCGCAGCCGGTGCGCATCACGTCCATGGGGTGGGTGGTGGCGGGGATTTGCTCCAGTACTTTTTTGAGCGCATCGGGCAAGCCGCGCAGGGTTTTCAGCTTTTTGTGATAAGCAGCGAGTTGTTCCTTGGTCGGCAATTCGCCATGAATCAGCAACCAGGCGACCTCTTCAAACGTCGCGCCATTGGCCAGCTCAATAATATCGTAGCCGCGATAGTGCAGGTCGTTGCCGGTGTGGCCGACGGTGCAAATGGCCGTGGTACCCGCAGCCACACCCGCCAGCGCAACGCCTTTTTTCTTTTTTGGTTGTTCAGTTTCCATCATAACTCCTCACGATGTAACACAAGCGCCCTCTCCCTAACCCTCCCCCGCCCACGGGGGAGGGGACTCGGCACCCTCTCCCGCAAGCGGGAGAGGGCTGGGGTGAGGGGGTTTATTTACTCTCCTTAAACAGTG
>JANYIK010000142.1 GCA_025362115.1 Methylophilaceae bacterium | reverse complement strand
CGCAAAACAATATCGAAACCATCATCCACATGGGCGCTATCAGTGCTACCACTGAGCGTGATTGGAATAAGTTATTGCAAGATAACGTGCGTTATAGCCAAACCTTGTGGAATTGGTGTGCTGCCCACAAAGTGCCATTTTTTTATGCCAGCTCTGCTGCTACTTATGGCGATGGCAGCAATGGTTATGACGATGCAGAAATTGATGGATTACGCCCCCTCAATGCCTATGGTTATTCCAAACAGTTTTTTGATCAATGGGCGGCGCGCCAGGTAAGTGAGGGCAATGCACCACCGCGCTGGGCGGGCTTCAAATTTTTTAACGTCTACGGCCCCAATGAATATCACAAAGAGCGTATGGCTAGCGTGGCTTATCACAGCTTCAACCAATTTCGCGACTTGGGTACAGTGCGACTATTTAAGAGCGATAAGCAAGACGTGGCCGATGGCATGCAACGGCGTGATTTCATCTACGTGAAAGACGCGGCCAAAGTAGTATGCTGGTTTGTCGAGGGCGAACGAGCCAATGCGATTTATAATCTTGGCACTGGCGAAGCGCGTACCTTTTTGGATTTAGCCAACGCCGTGATGACCAGTAGCGGAAAAACGCCGCATATTAGTTGGATCGCCATGCCGGATGACCTCAAGGGCAAGTATCAGTACTTCACTCAGGCGCGTATAGGCAAGCTAAGACTGGCGGGTTATGAGCAAGAATTTTGCTCGCTGGAAGAGGGTGTGCGAGACTATGTGCAACATTATTTAATGCAGCCAGACCCATATTGTTAGCCATTATGACGAATTCCACTGACATCATCCGTAGTTCAATCTCGGCTCATCAGGCCTTGCTTAGTCAGATTGAGTCGCTCATTCCCGGCATTGAAAAAATCGGCCAGCGTCTGAATGAATGCCTGAGAAATGGTGGGAAGATACTGCTCATGGGTAATGGTGGCAGCGCGGCGGATAGCCAGCATATTGCCGCCGAAATCGTGGTGCGCTATCAGACCGAGCGACGTGGCTTGGCAGCCATCGCGCTAACCACTGACACTTCAATTCTTACTGCTGCAGGCAACGACTACGGTTTTGAACATATTTATTCGCGCCAAGTGGAAGCGCTATGTAGCGACAAAGACGTGGTTATCGGCATCTCCACTTCCGGAAACAGCGTCAACATTATCCGCGCGATGATGACTGCGCGTGAATTGGGAGCTACCACCATCGGCATGACCGGCGCTGGTGGTGGCAAGCTGGCGGCGCACTGTGATTTGTTATTAGCCGTACCATCACCTGTCACCGCGCGCGTGCAGGAGATGCACATCCTCATTGGACATATTCTTTGTGAATTGATAGACCATGCACACACAACTGCTTGAATCTTTTGAGCGCCATCTGGCGGCTTGCGGCAAGGACAACTGGGTGCTGGTCGTAGGTGACTTGATGCTGGACCGTTATTTGTTTGGCAAAGTGGAGCGCATCTCGCCCGAAGCGCCGGTGCCCGTAATGCTCATCGAACGCGAGACCGAATGCGTGGGTGGCGCAGCCAATGTGGCGGCTAATCTGGCTGGCTTGGGCATAGCGACCCATCTGTGTGGCTTTGTCGGCGCAGATGAGGATGGTGGCCGCCTACAACGCGCCATCAGCGACATCAAAGTCAACACGCAGGGCTTGGTACAAACACAAAATCACAGCACTATCGTCAAAACCCGCGTCGTTGGTGGGCATCAGCAAATGCTGCGTCTAGACCGAGAAAATCATGCGCCGTATTCCGCCAAAGATGCTCAAGCTTTGTTGGATGGCACATTGCAACAGTTGTCACAAAAGCCCGCCGTGGTCATTCTTTCCGACTATGCCAAAGGTGTGTTGACTCCTCAATTCTGCCAAGCGGTGATTGCCGAATGCCGATTCCTGGGCATCCCGGTGCTGGTTGACCCTAAAGGACAGGACTTCAGTAAATATGCCGGTGCCACTGCAATTACCCCAAACAAGCGCGAAGCCGCAGAGATTTGTCAGGCAGATATCCGCAATAACGCGGTTTTGTTGAGCGCTGCCGCAAAACTCCGCGCGGACTTGAATCTGGACTTCATCGCTGTGACGCGAGGTGAAGAGGGCATGTCGCTGGTAGATGCCGATACCACCACCCACATTCCCGCCACCGCCAAACAGGTATTTGACGTATCCGGTGCGGGTGACACCGCGATTGCCACGCTGGCGATGGGCATGGCAATCGGTATGCCGGTGATAGAAGCGTTGCATCTCGCCAACGTCGCTGCCGGTATCGTGGTGGGTAAGGTGGGAACGTCACCTGTTGCTCGCGCAGAATTGCTAGTAGCCTTATCTCAAGCCGAAACCCAGCAGCAAGCCGACAAAATATGCAGCCGCGACCAAGCGCTTGTCCGCTGCCAAGCTTGGCAAGCGCAAGGCGCAAAAGTGGTGTTTACCAACGGTTGTTTTGACTTACTGCATGCCGGACATGTGACTTATTTAGAGCAAGCCAAAAAACTGGGTGACAAACTCATCGTCGGCCTCAACACCGACCGCTCGGTAAGTGCGCTAAAAGGTGAAAACCGCCCGCTAGTGCCGGAAAATGACCGCGCCCGCGTGTTGGCTGCGCTAGAGTCGGTAGATGCCGTGGTACTGTTCGATCAAGATACGCCGCTAGAACTCATCACCCATATCAAGCCCTTGGTACTGGTTAAAGGTGATGATTACGCTGAAGATGATGTAGTCGGCGGGGATGAGGTAAAATCTTGGGGTGGCAATGTGGCGTTGGTACCCGTGGTACCTGGGCGTAGCAGCAGCGGAATCATTGAAAAACTTGAAAGTTAGCAACAATTGAAGTCTTAATCTTCGTAATTGAAAGGAGCATTGAAATGAATGTAGTAGAAATTGATGACCGTAAGGCGATTCTGCGCAACTGTCCGCAATGTAACGCGACGGCAGCACATACCTTAAGCAATGAGGCTGCCAAACCATGGCTACTTAAAAAATGTCAACAATGCGATTTCGTTTACGTTCATGCCGCTCCGGTTTATGAGGAGTTGTTGGCCACCCACTCTTGGGATAAAACGGCAGTTCAGCGACAAAAAGACAGGAAGCACCGCTACCCCATACTCCATCGCATCAGCAAAAGCACCAGATGGCGTTTGCATATCTTTAAGAGACATACCCCGGTAAATTTTATTACCCAACATATTACCGCTGGCAATGTATTAGATGTGGGCTGCGGCAAAGGCGCTCAGCTTAATGCACTACCGTCTCAATATACGGCGAATGGGGTAGAAATATCTCAAGTAGAGGCTTCTTTTGCTATGGAAGTTACCAAAAAGCGGGGGGGGGGGAGCATTATTGTCGCGCCAGCAGTTGATGGGCTAAAACAGTTTCCTGATAATTCAATGGCGGCAGTTATTATGCGAAGCTATTTAGAGCATGAGGCTCAACCCAAAGAAGTGCTAATAGAAACAGCCCGCGTTTTGCAACCCGATGGCATTGTGGTTATCAAAGTACCTAATTACGGGTGCTTTAACCGTACTGTTTTTGGTGAACGATGGTGTGGTTTTAGATTTCCAGACCATCTAAATTATTTCACTCCAGCAAGTCTAGAGTCAATGTGTACAAGCGCTGGCTTATCAATCAAAAGATTCAAATTTTTAGATAAGTTCCCTCTCAGCGATAACATGTGGTTAATTGCTGGAAAAGCATAAAAATTAAGACCAGGTTAAGATGAATTGATGAAAACCGCCCAAATCATGTCCCGACAATGACCAACCTACTCGTCATGGCGTTTTTCGTCACTACCCCCTCCATCGTGTTTCTTTTTCTGCTGTGGGCACCCACTGTTTTCGTGGTGTTGGGTCAAAAATCTGCCAAATATCCTCGCGCTCACATCTTTGCACGCGCGTTGGGCTTGGAGCTCTCGTGGCTGGCGGCCTTGCTTTAATGGTGAGTTGGGACGACTCATTAAGCACTGCAATCTATGCTTTTGCTATCACCGCTGGGACAGGTGTCATCGGTGCGATTGCAGTCCATTTTTTCTCTAAAGTACCTACGACCATCCAACAAGACAGTTAGAAAACGGACGCATGAAAATTACCCAGATCATGTTAGCCAAGGGCTTTGGCGGTGCTGAGCGACATTTTGTGGATTTATCACTGGCGTTGGCCGAGCTTGGTTACGAGATTCAAGCGATATGCCACGCCAAATTTACCAAGCAAAGTGAATTAAAAACGCATCCCAACATCAGGGTGCAGACAGTCAATGTATTCGCGGTTTGGGATCCTTTCGCGCGTTCAACAGTACGTCGCCTGATTGCAGATTTTCAACCCGCCGTGATTCACGCCCATCTGGCACGCGGAGCGTTTATCGGCGGCCAAGCGGCCAAGGCATTAGGCATTCCAGCCGTGGTGAATCTGCACAATTACATAGACCTCAAGTATTACCGCAACATCAGCGCTTTCATCGCTGCCACCGAAGATCAGAAAAAACACCTGCTCACGCACCACATTGCCCCCAATCAAATCGCCGTCATGCCGCATTTTTCCATGTTGCCACCGGTTGCTGTTAAGCCTTATCCAACAGGCCGCCCGCTGACCTTTGTGGCATTGGGACGTATGGTGAAAAAGAAGGGGTTTGACATATTGCTGCGAGCCTTCAGGCGTTATTTGGATGCGGGCCAGGACGGACGGCTGATGATTGGAGGCGACGGTGTCGAGCGTGGCACATTGTCCAAGCTAGCCGCGAAACTCGGCGTTGCCGATAAAGTGAATTTTTCCGGCTGGGTGGAAGATGTAGCCAGTCTTTTGGCGCAAGGCGACGTATTCGTGTTGCCTTCGCTGGATGAACCCTTTGGCATCGTGGTGTTGGAGGCGATGGCCAGCGGCAAGCCCATCATCTCCACCCGTACCCAAGGGCCGATCACCATTTTGGGCGATAACTCTGCCTTCTTCGCAGAGATAGGTGACGTGGAAACGCTCGCCAATGCCATGCTGACCGCTAGCGCCAAGCCTGATGTGAGTAAGCAAAAGGCGCAGGTGGCACTGGAGCTTTATCAATCCACTTATTCCAAGCGTGCGGTGGTGCCTAAGGTCGAGGCCATTTATCAGCAGTTAGCGTCATGAACATCCTGCGCTATTTAGATCAACCGTGGATGCCTGACAGTATCCCCACCGTCCGTAATCTTCCCGCTCAAGCCGACATCCAGCGCATTCTCATCATCAAATGGGGGGCGATGGGCGATGTGCTGGTGAGTACCGCAGCGTTGCAAGACATTCGCGATGCCTTTCCTAATGCTCACATTGCTATCAACACCATGTCTGCCTTCGAGCATTTTTTCAAGGATGACGCGCGGGTGAATGAGGTGTTCAGTGTTGATATTCGCGGTAAAGAGCGCGGGTTGCGTGGCATGGTGCGCTGGCTGCAAAAAGTACGCGCAGGCCGCTATGACTTGGTGATAGACCTGCAAAGCGTGGATAGGTCGCGCATGATGCTGGCTTTGTTACAGCTCACGGGTGGCGGTAGTCGCTATCGCATGGGGAATAACCCTAGCTGGCCATACAACATCACGCCGCCCAAACTGCCCGCCCTTACCCAAGGCTTTATTCGGCAACGCGCCACGCTTACTGCGGCGGGAATTCCTTCGATTACGGCTTTACCCAAACCGCATGTGCCTGCGTTGTATCAAGAAAGAGTGGCGGCGCTGATGGCGGAACATGGCCTACACGCAGGAGAGTTTGCAGTATTGCTTCCTGGTTGCCAGGCCGCGGGTTATCTGAAGCGCTGGGGAACGGAGCGTTACGCTGCGCTAGGACAAAAACTGGTTGAATCCAAGTTAGGCGGCATCAAAAAAATTGCCATTATCGGCGGAGCGGATGAGATTGAGGATTGTCGCACCATTGCTGAATTGTGTGGCGATAATGCAGTCAATCTGTGCGGCAAAACTGCGCTGCTAGACTTGCCCCCGTTATGTGCTGCTGCGCGCTGCATCATCGGCAACGACACCGGCACAGCGCACATGCTCACCATGACCGGCACTCCCATGTTGGCACTGTTCGGGCCTACCGACCCGCGTCGCGCTAAACCTATAGGTCGGCATGTTATCGCCTTACAGGTGAGCGTTGACCACATGCCTTGTCTCAATTGTCACTGCCAACGTCCGTGCGACCACCAAAGCTGTATGAAAGCGATTACGCCGGAGCGGGCTTTTGAGGAAATTAGGGATATGATTCAGTGATGTGAATTAGGCACTAGACAATCTGCCGCCGCTACATTAAAGTGCCAGTCGAGTTATGCCGTAATCGGGTAACCACAATTTTCTGGAATGTAAATGCAAATCAACCAACCAAAATCTCTATTTATCGGCCTCTTAGCCGCATCGCTGCTAGCTGGCTGTGCTACGCAATCCAGCCGAGATCCATTGGAAGGCGTGAACCGCGGCATCTACAAATTCAATGATGTGGCTGACAAAGCCATTATGAAACCAGTGGCTGGTGCTTATAAAGCGGTTGTGCCAGAAATGGCGCGTGGTGGCATAGGCAATTTCTTCTCTAACTTGGGAGAAGTCATTACGGTGGCCAATGATTTGCTGCAATTCAAGTTTGATAAAGCCATGACGGGTGCTGGACGCTTTGCCATCAACTCCACTTTTGGTGTGGGTGGGTTGATTGACTGGGCTTCCAAGGACGGCATTGAAAGACACAAAGAGGACTTCGGTCAAACGCTGGGAGCTTGGGGCTGGAAAGACAGTCCTTACCTTGTGTTGCCTTTATTCGGACCAAGTACGGTGCGTGATATGAGTGGCGATTTGGTAGATGGCTTTGCATTTGATCCTATCAGCTACGCTGAACCTCGCCCACGCAACATTTTGAGTGTGACTAAGGGCGTTGATAAGCGTGCACAGTATCTTCCAGGGAGTGACTTGCTGGATGAAGCGGCACTTGACCCTTACATCTTTATGCGTGATGCCTATTTGCAACGCCGTAATGCACAAATCATGGATGGTGAAGGCAAAGTCAGTGATGACAGTATTGAAGGTGATGCAGATGATATGAAAGCAACTAATTAAGCTTTGTAGCTTCACGAAAAAGCCTCGCAATGCGAGGCTTTTTTTAGGGACTTATATACTTAACTTTCTTAACCATAGAATCCCCCGTTCGTGGTGAGTGTTCTCCGTTCGTATCCTTCGATATAGCGGCTTCGCCGCTTACTCAGAGCCTGCCCTGTACTTGATACGGGGATGAACGGAGAATGTATCGAACCACATTTTCCACTCCCAGGAAGTTAAGTATATAAGTCCCTTTTTTATTGCCTCTACAACGCCACTACTACCGGAGTATGGTCAGAAGGCCGTTCCAGCTTGCGTGGTGCTTTATCTATCCAGCAAGCGCTGCATTGCTTGGAAAGCGCTTCGGTTAACAGAATATGATCTATCCGCATCCCAAAATTACGCCGAAACCCCATCATGCGGTAATCCCACCAGCTAAAGCTTTTTTCAGGCTGCTCAAATAGACGAAAAGCATCGTGCAAGCCTAAGCCCAGTAACGCTTTGAAAGCATCGCGCTCCGGTTCACTCACCAAAATCTGTCCCACCCACGCCGCCGGATCGTGGCAATCGCGGTCATCCGGCGCGATGTTGTAGTCGCCCAGTAAAACAAGCTTGGGATAACGCGCCAATTCATCGCTCAGCCAAGACTGAAGCGCTTTCAGCCAGCGCAATTT
Organism: Methylophilaceae bacterium; assembly: GCA_025362115.1. Classification (GTDB taxonomy): domain Bacteria; phylum Pseudomonadota; class Gammaproteobacteria; order Burkholderiales; family Methylophilaceae; genus CAILHX01. The sequence continues at coordinate 79 of JANYIK010000142.1, read as the reverse complement.
GTAGTGATACTTGTCCGAATCCACCGCCTGCCCGTTAGGGATATACACACAAATCACCCGCGTATCACCAATTGTCGCC
>JANYIK010000114.1 GCA_025362115.1 Methylophilaceae bacterium | reverse complement strand
CGTAAGCTGATTACGATGTCTGGGATTGATATGGATAGCAATTTTCATGGAAAGCCATTCCGCGACGTGGTGATGGCACCGACGAGGATTTATGTGAAGCCGCTGCTCAAGTTGTTGGATACGATGAAAGTCAAAGGCATGGCGCACATCACCGGCGGCGGCCTCACCGAAAACATCCCGCGCGTATTGCCCAAAAACCTCACCGCCGAACTCAAAAACGGCAGTTGGGAAATCCCACCTTTGTTCAAATGGCTACAAGTACAGGGCAACATTACCGATGCGGAAATGTTTCGTACCTTCAACTGTGGTATTGGCATGGTGGTAATAGTGGCTGCGGAGGACGCAGACCGTGCTGCACTTCAGCTAAGTTTAGAAGGCGAGCAAGTACGGCGCATCGGGGTGATACGCCCGCAAAATACCAACGAACCACAGACGGTCATCGTTTAAAGCTGTGCCAGCGTTAAACCGGACATGAAAAAACTATTTCTCCTCCTGTTGCTGGCTTCATTCTCGGCATTTGCCGCGCCGAAAAAAATCACCGTGACCTATGACGTGACGCGTAAAGGCCAGCCCTTTGCCACAGTCAATGAAACCTTTACCCAAGACGGGAAAAATTACCGTGTCGAGAGCGTCACTAGCGGCATAGGCGTATATGCGCTGCTGGGTAAGCGCAAGCTCAGCAGTGAAGGCGAATTAAGCGCCAACGGCTTGGTCCCCAAGCATTTTGAGCAGCAACAAGGCGACAAAAAGGGCGTAAGCGCTGACTTTGACTGGAATACCAACATGCTCACCATGAACAACAAAGGCAAAACCAGTACCGCACCATTGGAACCTGGCACGCAAGATCTTGCCAGTTATGCCTATCAATTCATGTTTCGCGTACCCGCAGGCGAAGAAATCACGCTACCCATCACATCCGGCAAAAAGCTACGCACCTATAAATACAAAATTGCTAGTCAGAATGAGATGGTGGACGAGGTCAAAACCCTGCATCTGGCCAATACCAACAAGAGCGATAGTGGAGAAGAAAAAGAGCTGTGGTTGGCCATAGACGGGCATTTCATCCCTGCCAAAATTGTCATGTTTGACGACAATGGTGCCAAGATAGAGCAGGTCATCACCAGCCTGACTGTGGAGTAGCATTGTGTTTAGCCGCGTTATTAACCGGCGATTATTAGGGGCGCTGATAGGGTCTTTGTTGCTGCACTGGCTGTTGGTGTCTGGCAATGCAAATTGGTTGCCAACGCTGAGTTTCATCAACGACCCTATCCAAGTAACGCTGGCGTCGCCGCCTGCGCCGCCTCAGGTAAAGCCCGCTCCGCCGCAATTACAATCCCCACAGATCAAACCCGAACCCAAACCAGCACCCAAACTTGCTGCAATTACAAAACCGGAGTCACCATCCGCGACCCCAATGGAACACAAGCCACCGCCTGTTGCCCCAGCAGATGTCGCGTCTACAGTGCAAGCACCTACCGAGCCTTCGCCAACGATACAACAAGCGCCAGAACCCCTACCCATCATTGAAGACGAGCCTGAACCTATCCCGCCGCCACCGAAAAAAGTAGATATTGAATTCACTGGTAACGGCGACAGTAAGGGCAGTGGCAAACAAAGTTTTGAACGACTTGATAACGGGCGTTACCTGATTAACAGCGAACTTAGTATTCCAGCCTTTTTGTTTGTATCGGCCACCATAGCCCAGCGCAGCGAAGGGCTAATCACGGAAACCGGCCTGCAACCTAGCCTATTTCGTCAAAAAATCACCACTAAGAACCCACAGATCGCCACTTTTGACTGGGTAAACAAAAAAGCGACTCTAGATAGTGGCAAGCGCATTGAGGTGGTGGAATTACCCGCAGCGACCCAAGATAGACTGAGCTTTATGTACCAATTCATGTTCGCGCCACCGCTCAATGAAATGCAACTGAGTATCACTGATGGCAAAAAACTGAAGACCTACAACTATGAATTTGAGGGTGAAGACAGTTTAAGCACTAAAATGGGCACCCTGCGCACTTGGCATATCGCCAAAAGTAGCCGTGACAACGATGCCAAAACCGAGCTGTGGCTGGCCATAGACCAGCGTCATTTGCCGGTAAGAATCCGCGTCACCGAAAAAGACGGAAGCGTCACTGACCTTATCGTCAGCAACCTAAAGATAGAACCCTAATGACCAAAAAATACCAGCAAAGCACCCCCAAGCAGGACATGAGCCGCAACCTCATCAACCATGCCACCCGTGCACTAGAAACCACACTTTCACCCAGTGGCGCGGCGGATGCCAAATTGAGCCTGTATTTTCGTGAAAATAACGATCTAGGGATGAATGACCGCGCCTTTATTGCCGACGCAGTGTATGCCGTGCTGCGACGCAAGCGCTACCTCATGCAAATTTGCGGTAATGAGGAGCCGTTCGGGTTGCTCATGGCGTCGTTGTTACGAGTACAGGGTTTAGGTTTACGTGAACTCTCGGCACAGCTCTCACCAGTGCAAGCCGCGCGTGCGCAGGAAATTAAAGCCACTGTGATTGGCGAACTCACCTCCGCGGTACAGGCCGATTTGCCCGATTGGCTGTGGGACAGCCTTGCCAAACAATATGGCGAGGAGCAAGCGCTCATCTTGGCGCGCAGCCTGCAACAACCAGCGCCGCTGGATTTACGTGTGAATCGGCTGAATGGTCAGCGCGAAGCCGTGCTGGCGTTGTTTGAGAAAGAAGGTATCGCCGCTGAAGCCACACCCTACTCGCCCGATGGTGTGCGCTTAAAAAACAAAATCGCGCTGAATAAGCACGTGCTGTTCACCAAAGGTGTAGTGGAAGTGCAAGATGAAGGTAGCCAATTATTGGCGTTGCTGGTTGCCCCAAGACGCAGCGAGATGGTGGCTGATTTTTGCGCCGGTGCGGGTGGCAAGACACTGGCCTTGGGTGCGCTCATGGCAAACACAGGCCGACTGTACGCATTTGACGTATCCGAGAGACGATTAGGTAACTTAAAACCACGATTAGCGCGTTCTGGCTTATCCAACATCCACCCGCAACTCATCGCCAACGAACGCGACCAAAAGCTCAAGCGGCTGGCAGGTAAATTTGACCGTGTGCTGGTGGATGCCCCTTGTAGCGGCCTCGGTACCTTGCGCCGTAACCCGGACCTGCGCTGGAAACAATCACCGCGCGATATTTCCGAGTTAGTGGTAAAACAAAGCAATATTCTCGCTGCTGCCGCCAAACTGGTCAAAGCCGGTGGACGCTTGGTGTATGCCACATGCAGTCTGCTCAAAGAAGAAAATCAAGAAATTGTAGATGCGTTTCTAGTGGCGCATCCTGACTTCACAATGCTCAATGCGGCAGAGATTTTAGCGCAGCAGCACGTGACATTGGATACAGGAGAGACGTTGACACTACTACCGCAAACACATGGTACGGATGGTTTCTTTGCGGCGGCACTACAACGTGCTAAACCTGAACTTTAAGCGTTACTCCTGCGTCCTTCCAGAACCCAATCTCCGCCTCTAACTCGGCCTCGGTTAGCGGGTTTTGTGAGAGCCAGTCTGCGGGTAACTTGAGTTCAAACTGATCATCATTCAGTGCAAGCTTGAGGTTGGGAATCACCAGCTCCATGCGGTTACGCTGGAACAACACTGCCAAGCGCAGCACCATAATTAACTTGATGCGATCGTCATGCACTGGAGGTAGTGATAGTTTGGTAAGGGAACGCCGTTGCGCGCGCAGCAACAAGCCCAGCATTTGCTGCTCCATCTTGGAAAAACCAGGCATGTCGGCATTTTCAACAATGTAAGCAGAATGTTTATGGTAGCCGGTGTGAGCGATGGTGACCCCGATTTCATGCAATAAACTAGCCCAAATAAGGTAATGTGAAGCGATTTCCACTTCCATACTTAATTGTGACTCGAGTGATTGCAACAAGCTAAGTGCCAAGACTTGCACACGTTTGGCTTGTGATGCATCTACGTGATAGCGGCGCATAAACTGGCGCACCGTAGATTCACGCGTGTCGTGATGTTGGATACGTCCGAGTAACTCGTACAAAACACCTTGGCGTAGCCCGCTCTCAGATACCGCCATTCGCTCAATACCCAATTCGGCAAAGGCTCCCAGTAAGATGCAAAAACCGCCAGTGATAACGGGTGCGCGATCAGCACTCAGTCCCGGCAGCTGTAGATTTTTGATGTCTTTAGCTTGAATGAGCAGATTTTTTAACTCAAAGAGTCCGGCTCGGGTGATGCTACCATCTTTCGACAAGCCGTTTGCCTGCAACACTTGACTGAGGGTGCGTGCGGTACCAGCTGAGCCAACCGCTTCATCCCAGCGCTCAGCGCAGAAACTACGGCGTATGCCTTGAATTTCCGAGCGAGCGGCAATTTCTGCGCGCTTGAGGTTACCTTCGGAAAGTTTGCCATCCTCAAAAAAGCGCAGGCTGTAGCTCACGCAACCCATGTATAGGCTTTCCGTATCGCTGGGCTCAAAGCCCTGTCCAATAACGAATTCGGTGGAGCCCCCACCTATGTCTATGACCAAGCGTTTGCCGGAGTATGGTTGCAAATCATGCGATACGCCAATGAAGATCATGCGTGCTTCTTCGCGTCCGGCGATGATTTCGATGGGGAAACCCAACGCTTCCTGCGCACGCGCGAGCAGTTCAGGAGAGTTGCGGGCAACGCGAAAGGTGTTGGTGGCGACGGCGCGCACGTTGTGCGGGTCAAAGCCGCGCAGGCGCTCACCAAAACGCCGTAAGGATTCCACTGCGCGGTCTATGGTGTCAACTTCGAGAAACTTATCTTTGTTGAGACCTGCACCTAAACGCACCATTTCACGCAATGAATCATGCATAAACAAGTGGTCGTCAGCCATACGCGCCACTTGTAGGCGAAAACTGTTAGAACCTAAATCAACAGCGGCTATCTCTACGGGAGCTTGAGCAAGACTCATCAAAAAGTTAATTGAGTGTTTCGTTTTCCATTTCTTGCATACTGACGTGACGCACGTCCTTGCCCTTGACCATATACACCACATATTCCGCGATGTTTTTGGCGTGATCACCAATGCGTTCTATAGCTTTAGCAACGAACAGCACCTCTAATGACATGGATATGGTGCGGGGATCTTCCAGCATAAAGGTGATAAGTTGACGTATCACACCACGGAAGTCATCATCCACCTGCATGTCTTGGCGTGCCACTTCTACAGTACGGCTAACATCAAGACGGGCAAAGGCATCCAGCGAGATGCGTAGCATGTCACGCACTTGCTCCGACATGCGTTTGATTTCCTTAAATCGTGGCGTAGCCATTCGGTCAGTCTCGTGAATACGTTTAGCCACGCGGGCAATTTTGGTGGCCTCGTCACCAATACGCTCCAAGTCGGTGATGGTTTTCACTATCATCATGATCATGCGTAGATCACCTGCCGCTGGTTGGCGACGTGCGATGATGCGGCTGCAATCCACATCCACAGAAACTTCCAGACCATTAACCTCATGATCGCGTTCTATTACTTGGTCGGCCAGCTGCATGTTGGCGCTGGCAAGCGCTTCAACTGCGTTGGTGATTTGCTCCTCCACCAGCCCGCCCATTTGTAGCACTTTGGCGCGCACGGCTTCCAGTTCGGTGTCGTATTGCTTGAATGTATGTTCGGTTTGCATGGACTATATCCTTTAAGCCAAGGGTTAAGTCGGCTAGTTTATTGCAGCTTTATTAAGTTATTGTTACCGCGTGAGTGTTTTTACACCCTCTTGTGTAGCCAGTAATACAATATCAGCAGGACGCGCAGCAAATAAGCCATTGGTGACCACGCCGACGATTTGGTTGATTTTGGCTTCTAGTGCCACAGGATCAACGATATTCAGGTTATGCACGTCGAGAATGAGATTGCCGTTATCGGTGGTGAAATCACGCAACACTGGCTGCCCGCCTAGCTTGACCAATTGACGTGCCACATGACTGCGTGCCATAGGCAGCACTTCCACCGGCAACGGAAATTTGCCCATCACTGGCACCAGTTTACTGCCATCCACGATACAAATAAACTTGTCGGCGCAGGCTGCCACGATTTTTTCACGGGTCAACGCACCGCCACCACCTTTGAGCATGTGGAAATGCTCGGTCACTTCGTCGGCACCATCCACGTAGATTTCCATGCCATTGACGCTGTTCAAGTCATACACTTCAATGCCGTGAGCGCGTAAACGCTGTGCTGTGGCTTCAGAGCTGGCGACCGCGCCGTCAATCTTATGTTTAACCTTGGCTAATTCTTCAATGAAAAAATTGGCGGTGGACCCAGTGCCTACGCCTATGATGCCACTTTTGACATAAGCCACAGCAGCTTTTGCCACTTGTTGTTTTAATTCGTCTTGTGTTGCCATGTTCTTAATCCTTAAGAGCTATCGTTTTCTTTATAATTGCAATACCTAGGCATCAATAATACACGCCCCGAGTTGATATGAAAAACACTCAGATGAAAAACGACTACCCAGAAAAAATCCGTGCAGCACGCGTTTATGACGTGGCGGTCAAAAGTCCTTTGGAAAATGCACCCCAATTGTCGCGGCGCATAGGTAACCGATTGCTGCTCAAGCGCGAAGATATGCAGCCAGTGTTTTCCTTCAAGCTGCGCGGCGCTTATAACAAAATGGCGCATTTGACTGAAGTTGAACGCAAACGTGGTGTGATTTGCGCTTCGGCTGGTAATCACGCGCAAGGCGTGGCCTTGGCCGCGCAGAAACTGGGTTGCCGTGCCGTTATAGTGATGCCAACTACCACGCCACACATCAAGGTGGATGCGGTCAAGCGGCGCGGTGCTGAGGTATTGCTGGTCGGCGATTCTTACGATGAAGCCAGTCACCACGCCCATGCGTTAGCGACAGAACAGCAACTCACCTATGTACATCCGTTCGACGACCCAGAGGTCATCGCCGGACAAGGTACTATAGGATTGGAAATTTTGCAGCAGCACCCAGAACCTATCCACGCCATATTCTGCTGCGTGGGCGGTGGTGGGCTAATTGCGGGCATCGCGGCTTATGTGAAAAGTGTGCGGCCGGAAGTCAAGATTATCGGCGTGGAGTCTGAAGATGCCGATGCCATGACGCAATCGTTGAAATCCGGAAAACGGATCAAACTAGAGCAAGTGGGCTTGTTTGCTGACGGCGCTGCGGTTAAGCAAGTGGGCGCAGAAACTTTCCGTCTGTGCCAAGAATACGTGGACGACATGATAGTGGTGGATAACGATGCCATCTGTGCCGCGATTAAAGACGTGTTTGAAGAAACCCGCTCCATCTTGGAACCTGCTGGAGCGTTAGCCGTGGCCGGCGCTAAAGAATATGCGATACGTCATAAACTCAAAAATAAGACGCTGATAGCTATCGCCAGTGGCGCAAACACTAATTTCGACCGTCTGCGTTTTGTGGCGGAGCGCGCTGAAGTCGGCGAACAGCGCGAAGCCGTGTTAGCGGTTACCATCCCAGAAAGCCCCGGCAGCTTCAAGAAGTTTTGTGCCTTACTGGGCGCACGTTCCATCACCGAATTTAATTACCGCTATTCCGACCCCAAAGAGGCGCACGTATTCGTTGGCGTGCAGATAACCAAGCTTCAAGAGGCACATAATCTGGTGGAATCACTGCAAAAACACGGCTTGGAAACGCTGGACTTGACCGACGACGAAATGGCCAAGCTGCATATTCGTCACCTCGTCGGTGGACGTGCGCCACAAGCCAAAAACGAACTGGTATATCGCTTTGAATTCCCCGAGCGCCCTGGTGCTTTGATGCGATTTCTGGAACATATGAGTAGCGGTTGGAACATTTCACTATTCCACTATCGCAACCACGGTGCGGATTACGGACGGGTTCTGGTGGGAATGCAAGTGCCCGAAAGTGATAAAAAAGAATTTAAGGCGTTTCTGAAACAACTCGGTTATGTGTACTGGGATGAAAGTAACAACCCTGCATACAAGTTGTTTTTGGGTTAATTTCCTTACGAGACCATCTCCCTGACTTTGAAAAGGAGAAGGACTTAACCTTTAGGTCTTCCGGTTTTTAGCTTCTCAACCTCGCTCACGGCTTGTATCAGTGAAGCATCAGAACATTTCGACAATGCTATCAGCCCAGCTCGCAATAACTCACTTTTTTTCACCTCTATCCCATTCACCAGACACTTGGCTTTGAGCGCGTCAAGAATCGAATAGTCATCCTCCGGCATGGTAAAGCTGTCACGTACCATTTTCTGCTTAGCAGATTTTTTATCTTTATCATTCATTGCCACACCCTTTTATGGTAAATCTGAGTAAAAGATACCATAAAGCCTGCTTGTAACTATGAAGTTTTAGTGCATAAGTGCATAGACATAGCTGTACAGCGATGCCCAAACATTTTTTTCGGGCACCGCTTCATTATCCTCTTGCGAATTCAAGCGACCATTATCATCGGCAATGAGATGCGCCAGATACTTGGGCTGAAAACTATATAAGATTCCATAGTGTTGATTGTCAATTGGTAACATGCTCGCCTCCTAATTTAAAGATGAACGATGTAAATCGTATAAACAGAATAAACAATTTACACTGTAATGGCAAGAAGTTTTTAGGAAAGTTTCAGAGTTGCTGAAATAAAGTAAAAAAACTAGATTTTTTCCAGTAGTAACTGCGCCAAAATTTCAGCCGCAGCGGGTGCCATAGTCACTCCATAGCGAAAATGCCCGGTATTGAGCCATACATTTTCTAGCTGAGGATGCCGTTGAATGACGGGTATGTTATCCGGTGAGCCTGGGCGCAAACCGCTCCAATGCTGAATTGCGGAGCAGTCCGCCAATGCAGGCAATAGCTTTAAAGCTTTTTGATGCAAGGTTTCAGCCGCAGTCGTGGTGGTAGTTTTATCAAAGCCCACATCTTCTACCGTGCTTCCTGCCAGAATATGGCCATCGCGGCGCGGAATCAAATAAAAATCATCGCAATACAGTATCTCGCGCAGCAAGCCAACGGGTTGTTGATAAAGCAACATTTGGCCGCGCATGGGCTTTAGCTCCAAATCCAGTGCGTAATCACCCAATAAGGCTTGACTCCACGCGCCAGCAGAAATGACCACTTGGTCGCAACTTATGATTTCACCTTGGCTGATACTTAGCTGGGTTACGCGATTTTTGTTTGAGGTGATCGGGGTGATTTCTGCTTTAACAGTAGCTACGTCATTCAATTCCAACCAACGCTTCAATGCTTGCATAAGCCGAGGATTGCGCACTTGTGCGACATCGGGAAGCCACAACGTGTCGCCATCTGTTTCAGCAGTCAACCCATTTTCAGCGCACCATTGCTTAGAAAGGCTGCTATCGAATGGGGGTAACACGCGCAAGCCACTAACAGTGTATTCAATATCTATACCCGTGCTGGCGAGCAGTTCCTCAGCCAACATGGGATATAGCTTGGCGCCCGCCAAAGCTAGCGTATTCACTGGTGCGCTGTAGTGCCAAGGCAATAATGGCAACAAGACACCGCCACCTGCCCAAGAAGATTCTGCACCTATCTCAGCGCGTTCAACTAGCGTGACATGGGCACCTTTTTTATGCAGCACTATGGCGCTGAGACAGCCGATAACGCCCCCGCCAATAATTACGATATGTCGTTTGATATTTCGTTTTAGCACAGCAATTTTTATGCCGACCTTTATCCGGCGGCGTTTCCCTTTTATACTTGGGGTGTTATGTCTATCTTAAAAACCAGTTCCCACGGCTTAGCGCTTGCGCGTGAAGTGTTGCAAGTTGAAGCACGCGAGGTTGAGGCGCTCGCCGCGCGGCTGGATGCCAGCTTCCAGCGCGCTGTTGAACTCATTCTACAATGCCGTGGACGGGTCGTGGTGAGCGGCATGGGTAAAAGCGGGCATATCGCCAACAAAATTGCTGCCACCCTTTCCAGTACTGGTACTCCGTCATTTTTCATGCATCCGGCAGAAGCCAGCCACGGTGACGTGGGTATGATGACAGGAGATGATGTGGTGTTGATGCTCTCCAATTCCGGTGAGGGCGATGAGCTACTCACCATCGTCCCTGCCGTCAAGCGCATGGGGGCCAAGTTGATTAGTATGACCGGCAACCCCAACTCTACTTTGGCTAAGCAATCCGAGGTGCATTTGGACGCTGCTGTATCTCAAGAGGCCTGCCCTTTGGGTCTGGCACCGACCGCCAGCACCACAGCAGCACTGGCTCTGGGAGATGCGCTGGCGGTTGTGTTGCTGGATGCGCGAGGCTTTAGCGCTGATGATTTTGCCCGTTCGCATCCGGCGGGCGCACTAGGGCGTAGGCTACTGATACATGTTTCTGACGTGATGCGTGTCAAGGAAGCGATACCAAAAGTGGGCGAAGGTGCTTCATTTTCGCAAGCGCTATTGGAAATGACCAAAAAAGGGTTGGGTATGACCGCAGTAGTCAACGCTAAAGGTGCACCAGTGGGCATTTTGACCGATGGTGATTTACGCCGATTGTTTGAAAAAGGTCTTGATTTCAACACCGCCACTATCGCCACCACCATGCACGCCAATCCTCAGACCATATTGCCCAATCGCTTGGCGGTAGAAGCTGTGGAATTGATGGAAGAATGTAAAATTAATGGGTTGCTGGTGATAGACACACAAGGCGTGTTGGTGGGCGCACTCAATATGCACGATCTACTCAGGGCGAAAGTAGTATGACTCTCGAACAACGCGCGCAGCGCATCAAATTGGTGATATTTGACGTGGACGGCGTGATGACCGATGGGCGACTCATCATAGGCGACGACGGTTTGGAATATAAGTGCTTTAATACGCAGGACGGCCTGGGCATGAAGTTGCTCAAGGCGACGGGCATTGATATGGCGATTATCACCGGACGCACTTCCAAGGTGGTTACCCAACGCGCTGAAAGCACGGGTGTCAGCTATTTTTATCAGGGCGTGGACGACAAATTGCAAGCGTTTGGGGAATTGCTGAAAGAAACGGGCTTGCAACCGGAACAGTGTGCCTTCATGGGCGATGACGTGGTGGATTTGCCACCCATGCGCCGTGCGGGTTTGGCGCTCACAGTGCCGCAAGCACATGATCTAGTAAAGCAGCATGCCCACTACATCACCACGCTGCAAGCGGGACAAGGCGCGGTGCGCGAGGTGTGTGAGCTGATTATGCGTGCGCAGGGAACGCTCGATAGTCAGCTAGCCCAGTTTTTGCGTTAGTCTTAAACGATGAAAGGGATTCCTGCGATTTGGTTTGGGCTGATGTTGTTGGCCTTGCTAACAGCGCTTACTTTTTGGATAGATAAGGTGGCTGAGCCACCCGCTGCCAAGCGCGATGGCAGCAACCGTCATGACCCTGATTACATCGTGAACAATTTCTCGACTTTGCGAACCAATGGATTTGGTAACCCACGCTACAAGTTGGAAGGTGCTGAAATGCGGCACTTTCCAGACGACGATAGTACAGAATTGACCAAACCACGTTTCAGTTTGTACAGCTTAAAGAAGCCAACGACTGAGATTATTGCGGATCGAGGGCAGGTGTCTGCCAATGGCGAAAACGTGTATTTCATGGATAATGTGAAGGTAGTGCGTGCGGGGACGCAACGCAAGGCTGAATTGACCGTGGTTACGGATTATTTGCACATTATTCCGGATCAAGATTTGGCGCAAACAAACCGTCCGGTGACCATATTGCAAGCGCCTCACACAGTACTTCGCGCGAATGCTATGCAGTTTTATAAAAAGCAGAGTATTTTGAATCTGCAAGGCCATGTCAAAGTGCATTATGTGAGACCCGATGCACTGCCCAGCAAGGCGTTGACCATAGAGCAAGTAGCGGGGTCGCAGCCGCGCTTGATGCCTAGAAAGTCGGTGGTGCAGCCGCAATTGGATAGCTTGGTGCCACCGCCGGCATCAAAAGGCGCAGTGCCAGTGAAGGTGAATCCACAGGTGAATAAGTTGGAACTTACTGCGCCGTTGCAAGCGCCAGCAGTCCAGCCCGCAAAAGAGAAGTCGCAGCCAGAAGCTACAAGCTCAATTCAGGCAGAGAAACAACAGGTAAAGCAACATAAGATTAAGAAAAAAGCAAAAACAGACACTCAGGCCAAGCCCAGCAAGCCTAAGCCCACTCAAGCAAAGAAAAGTAAGGCAAAAATCCGGAGACATTATGAAAATCCATAAATTACCATTGGTGCTGTGGCTGGCAGCCTTGTTGTTTAGCGGTGTGGCGCAAGCAGAAAAGGCTGACCGAGACAAACCGATAGATATTGAGGCCGATAATTTATCGGTGAATGACGCTAAAAAAACCAGTGTTTATACCGGCAATGTGATTTTAACCAAAGGCACGCTAGAGATTCATGCCGACAAGCTTATCGTGCGTGAGGACGCTGAAGGCTTCCAGCACAGTACGTCCACCGGCGACCCCACCACCTTCAAACAAAAAATGGAGGGTAAGCCGCAGTATATTCAAGGCAGTGGTTTACGCATTGAATACGATGGCCGTGTAGACAAAGTGCAGATTTATGAAAAAGCTTGGTTTAAACGCGGTGAGGATGTGGTGAATGGTGATTACATCATGTATGACGCCAGTTCAGAATACGCCGAAGTGTTGAGTAATAAGCAAACAGCGACATCTAATACCGGCAAGGGTCGTGTGCACGCTACTATCCAGCCGAAAAAGGCCATCGTACCAGCGGTGGACGGTACATCAGTGAAGTCGGGGGAATGAGCGAACTTAAAGTAGAAGGCCTAAAAAAGCGCTTCAAGGCGCGCACCGTGATTCACGATATTTCGGTCAGCATTTCCAGCGGCGAAGTAGTGGGTTTGCTGGGGCCGAATGGCGCGGGCAAGACCACCAGCTTTTACATGATGGTGGGTTTGGTGCCGCTGGATGGCGGGCGCATCACCATGGATGGCGTGGATTTGGGGCACTTGCCTGTGCATAGACGCTCACGCATGGGGCTGTCGTACCTGCCGCAAGAGCCGTCTATATTCCGCAAGTTGACGGTGGCGGAAAACATATTGGCCATTCTTGAGTTGCAGCATTTACTACCACTGCAAATGGAGTCAAAACTAGAGTCATTGCTGTTGGATTTACATATTTCACACTTACGACATAGCCCCGCAGTGAGCTTATCAGGGGGTGAAAGGCGACGCGTGGAAATCGCACGCTGTTTAGCCAGCAATCCGCGCTTTATCTTGCTGGATGAGCCATTTGCCGGGATTGATCCGATTGCGGTGATTGATATTCAAAAGATCATCAAATTTTTAAAAGAAAAAGGTATCGGTGTACTGATTACCGACCACAATGTGCGTGAAACCTTAGGCATTTGCGATCGCGCTTATATTGTGAATGATGGACGGGTGCTTGCAGCTGGGCGACCAGCAGATATTATCCAAAATGAGAGCGTGCGCGAAGTATATCTAGGGAAGAATTTCAGGTTATAACTATGAAGCAAACGCTTCAATTACGTGTTTCTCAACATCTCACCTTAACGCCGCAACTGCAGCAGTCTATCCGCTTGTTGCAACTCTCTTCCATCGAGCTAGGACAAGAACTGGAAACTATTCTTCTAGAAAACCCCCTGTTGGAGCGCGTAGGGGAAGAAAGCGTCAATTATTCTGAAATTCGTGAAACACCAGTTAGCGAACACCAAGAACCAGCAGAACCCGTAGATAGAACCTCTGAATCAGTAGGAGAGCAAGACTTTGACGCAGGCGATAATGGGCGTTGGGAACAGGTATCGAATGGCAGCGCGCACGATAACGAGGACGACAATGACTTCAGTTTTCAAGAACCGAGTGCGACTACACTGCGTGAACACCTGCTGGAACAACTGCGCTTGATGCATCTTTCCGAGCGCGACTTGCTGTTGGCAGGCATGTTGGTGGATGCGATTGATGAAGATGGCTATCTGGATCAATCGCTGGAAGAAATGCTGACGTTCTTGCCACCAGAGCAAGAGGTAGATTTGCTAGAGCTACAAACAGCGCTCAAGCTGATTCAACATTTAGATCCGCTCGGCATAGGCGCACGCAATCTGACCGAATGCCTACAGCTACAACTGCTCGCCATGCCCGACGATACCCCGTATAGAGACTGCGCTTTGGCCATAGTACAAGAGCATCTACCCTTGCTAGCGGCGCGGGACTTCGTCCGGCTACGTAAGATTTTGTCGTGCAATGACGATACGCTGCGTGGTGCACAGTTGTTGATTACGCGTCTGGACCCACGCCCCGGCGCGGGGTTTACCAGCATAGAAGCCGACCATTACGTACAGCCAGAAGTGGTGGTGAAAAAGGTCAAAGGCCTGTGGTTGGCCAGCCTCAACAATGACGCGGTACCCAAACTGCGTATCAATCGCGTCTATGCCGACATCCTGAAACGCAACCGTGACAGCTCTTCGCAATATCTCGCCAGCCAGATGCAAGAGGCCAAATGGTTCATCAAGAACATCCAGCAGCGTTTCACCACTATTCTGCGAGTATCGCAGGCCATTGTGGATAGGCAGCGCAGTTTTTTTGAGCATGGTGACGTGGCCATGCGCCCTTTAGTGTTGCGTGAGATTGCGGACGAACTGGAACTGCATGAATCCACCATTTCTCGGGTCACTACGCGCAAATATATGCTTACCCCGCGTGGAGTATATGAATTGAAATACTTTTTCGGCAGCCACGTGGCGACCGAAACTGGAGGAGTGTGTTCTGCAACTGCCATCCGCGCACTGATTAAACAACTGGTTTCTGCAGAAAAACCGCAAAAGCCTTTGTCGGATAGCAAGCTCACTGATATTCTGGGAGAGCAGGGCATAGTAGTAGCACGCCGCACCGTTGCCAAGTACCGTGAGTCTTTGCAAATCCCTGCGGCGAGTCAGCGTAAGTCGTTGTAATTTATGAAGTAGTCTACAAAACTTAGGAGATTAAAATGAATCTGCACATGACCGGACACCATCTTGAAATAACACCAGCTTTGCGCGAATACGTGCACTCCAAGCTGGAGCGACTGAGCAACCATTTCGATCATGTCATTGACGTCAAAGTTACACTCACAGTAGAAAAATTGAAGCATAAGGTAGAAGCCACTATTCATGTGCCAGGCAATGATTTACACGCCGAAAGCAGTGATGAAAACATGTATAGCGCTATTGATTTACTTGCCGACAAGCTGGATAGGCAAGTATTGAAGGTGAAGGAAAAATTTGCCGACCATCACCGTTCTGACGGTGGTGTGAAACACCAAGCGGTGGGCTAATTGAGTACTTAGGAAGCCCAACATGGGACAAATCAGCGTTAGCGAGCTTTACCGCGAAACCCGCCGCCGACTTCGGTTGACGTGGGTGGCGGGCTTAAACGGAGGTGACAAGTTGCTCACCAGCGAAACCGTCACCAAGCCTTCGTTGGCGCTGATTGGACACCTCAATTTTGTGCATCCTAACCGGGTGCAAGTGTTGGGGTGTGCTGAGATGGATTATCTGCGCGGCTTGGACGCTGCCGCGGTTAAACAAGCCATTAGTAATTTGTACTCCACCGACTTGGCTGCAGTAGTGGTGGCCAATGGCGAAGGAGTTCCAGCGGCATTGACTAAGGCCGCGGACAGCAAAAATACCCCATTATTCACTTCACCTATGCGTAGCCCTGATTTAATGGATCTGTTGAGCCATTATTTGGTGCAAGCATTGGCCGAATCCATCAGCTTTCATGGTGTATTTCTTGAAGTACAGGGTTTTGGTGTACTGGTAAAAGGTGATGCCGCCATCGGTAAGAGCGAATTGGCACTGGAATTGGTGACACGTGGCCACCGCTTGGTGGCAGATGATATTGTGGATTTTTTCCGTATCTCACCGGACAGGCTGGAAGGTCGTTGTCCCAAGTTGTTACAGGATTTTCTGGAAGTACGCGGCTTAGGCATTCTGAATATCCGCGAGCTATTCGGCGATAACGCGGTCAAACCCACCAAACCTTTGGATATGATCGTGCAGCTACAAATGGCTGATTCCAACTCGCCGCAACAATTAGACCGATTGCGAATAAAATCGCAAAGCGAAGCGATTCTGGGTGTGAAAGTCCCCAAAGTCACCATCCCAGTCGCTGCCGGTCGCAACATTGCAGTACTGGTGGAGGTGGCAGTGCGTAACCACGTGTTGTTGATGCGCGGGGTGAATAGCTCCAAGCAGTTCATGCAGCGGCAGACGCGCGAGATGCGTCGCCAAGGTAAGGTCGGGAATTCCTAATGCAGCTAGTCATCGTCACTGGTCTTTCCGGCTCGGGCAAAAGCATCGTCATGAAGGGACTGGAAGACAGCGGTTATTATTGCGTAGATAATCTGCCCGCGCCCTTGTTGCATCAGGTGGCATCGCACCTAGAACTGGCCGGACACCATCTCGCCGCTGTAAGCATTGATACACGCAGCGCACAACTGGAAGATTTGCCTCAACATATTGAGCACCTGAAAACCATCAATATCGAAGTCTCAGTATTATTTTTAGATTCCAATACCGAAACCCTAGTCAAACGCTTTAGCGAAACGCGCCGTCGCCACCCGCTTTCAAACGATACACGCACCTTGGCCGAGAGCATCCATCTGGAGCGTGAATTGTTAGCTGAGTTGAGCGATATGGGACATAGGTTGGATACCAGCGAACTGTCTACGAACACCCTGCGTGCTTGGGTGAAGGACTTTGTGGCGCTGGATCATAGCGGTTTGGCCTTGTTGGTGGAGTCCTTCGGCTTTAAGTATGGCATTCCGCTGGATGCGGATATGGTGTATGACGTGCGCTGCTTGCCGAATCCGCACTACGATGCAAAGTTGCGTCCATTGACTGGGCGTGACGCTGCGGTCATTGAGTTCTTGGAAAAAGAGTCACAAGTCAGCGAGATGTTGAACGACATCCGCGATTACATCGAAAAATGGTTGCCGTGTTTTGTGCGCGATAACCGCAGCTACTTAACGGTGGCTATAGGCTGCACTGGCGGACGACACCGTTCAGTATATTTTGTGGAGCGTTTGGCTGAGTATTTCCGTAAACAAGGACAGCAAGTCTTGGTGCGACATCGCGGACTAGTGTAAGGATATTTGATGATAGGCATACTGATAGTTACACACGGTGGTTTGGGCGAAAGCCTAGCAGATTGCGTCACCCATGTGCTGGGTAGCAAACCTCCCTTGCTGGAAGAGTTGGGCGTCTGTATGGAGGATGACCCCGAGGTGATGTTACCCCGCGCTCAGGCTATGATAAAAGAGTTGGATAGAGGTGCTGGGGTGCTGGTGTTATCGGACATTTATGGCGCGACACCTTGCAATATCGTGTGTCGCTTGATGCAGCCGGGAGTGGTAGAGGGCGTGGCTGGGGTGAGCCTACCCATGCTCATCCGTGCTTTGAGCTATCGGCATTTGGCCTTGGATGTGGTGGTGGAGAAAGCCATAGCAGGCGGAGTGGCAGGCGTGATTCATTTTACAGAGGAAGCGTGCACGGGACATGATTAAACAAGAAGTGGAAATTATCAACAAACTGGGACTACACGCCCGCGCTTCAACCAAACTCACCCAAGTCGCCGCACAGTTTTCTAGCCAAATCTGGATAGAACGCAATGCCAGACGGGTGAATGCAAAAAGCATTATGGGCGTGATGATGCTAGCGGCAGGAAAGGGTAGCAAGATAACTTTTGAAGTTGAGGGGCAGGATGAGGGGCCAGCGATGGCAGCGCTACTGAATCTGGTAAATGATCGCTTTGGAGAAGGTGAATGAGTTTCGTTTATTACAAAGGTAAAACCCCATGAGCTTTGCTCTTGATAGAGGTAAAACTCTATGAGTTTTACCATGCACGGCGTAGGTGTTTCCGCAGGCATCGCCATAGGCCGTGCCCATCTGGTCTCGCACGCACTGTTGGAAGTAGCGCACTATGATGTGCGTCCCGAACAGCTGGATTTCGAGGTGCATCGTTTTGAGCAGGCGGTGACCACGGTACGCGAAGAGCTAAGCAGCATTCGGCAAAGTTTACCCAACAACGCGCCAGCGGAAATGGGCGCGTTTGTAGATACGCATTTGATGATTTTGTCGGATAGTTCGCTATCGCAAATGCCCAAAACGATTATGCGCGAAGAGCGTTGTAACGCGGAATGGGCGTTGAAGCAGCAAATGGAAACATTGGTTGAGCAGTTTGAGGCGATTGAAGACGTATATTTGCGCGAGCGCAAGTTTGACGTAGTGCAGGTGGTGGAGCGCGTAATCAAGGCGCTGCTGGGTCACCCCAACCAAGCGGCGTTGGCCGAGCAAGAAAGCGGCATGATACTGGTAGCGCACGATTTATCGCCCGCCGATGCGATCCAGTTTAAACAGCATCAATTCGCCGCATTCATTACGGATGTCGGTGGTGCGACCTCCCACACCGCGATTCTGGCGCGTAGCCTGAACATCCCGTCTATTGTGGCGTTGAGCCATGCACGTAACCTCATTCAAGATGGTGAAATGATCATCGTAGATGGTCAGCAGGGCGTGGTAATAGTTGGGCCGGATAAAGATACGCTCGCAGAGTACAAATTACGCCAAGAACAATGGGAAATTGATCAGCAAAAACTCAAGCGTATCAAGCAAACCGCCGCTGTGACGCTGGATGGTACTGCAATTGAACTGCACGCCAACATCGAAATTCCCCAAGACATTGTGCAAACCAAGGCAGCTGGAGCAACAGGTATTGGACTGTATCGTACCGAATTCCTGTTCATGAACCGCCGCGATTGGCCGGATGAAGACGAGCAGTTTGAAGCCTATCGCAAAGTAGCACATGCCATGAAAGGGTTGCCTGTCACCATCCGCACCCTAGACATAGGGGCAGATAAGCAGGTAAATCCAGACAGCGAGCGTACCGTCACCAATCCAGCGCTGGGCTTGCGGGCGATACGTTTGTGCTTGGCTGAGCCGCAGATGTTTCACGCTCACCTACGTGCTATTTTGCGTGCTTCCAACTACGGCAAGGTGAAAATTCTCATCCCCATGCTGTGCAATCTAGTCGAGTTGAAGCAAGCGCTGCAAGCCATAGAGCGTGCCAAACAAAGCCTGAAAGACGACAACATTGGGTTTGATGCGAAGGTTCCGGTGGGAGGCATGATAGAAATCCCCGCTGCCGCTTTGGGTGCCAATCTCTTCGCGCGACACCTGGACTTTTTATCCATAGGCACCAACGACCTCATCCAGTACACGCTGGCGATTGATCGCACCGACGGCGAAGTTGCACACCTCTACAACCCACTGCATCCGGCGGTGTTGCAATTGGTGGAAATGACCATCCGCGCCGCCAATAAAGCGAAAAAAGAGATTTCCGTATGCGGCGAAATGGCGGGGGATGTGAGACTAACGAGAATGCTGCTGGGTTTCGGTTTGCGCCAGTTTTCCATGCATCCGGCGCACATACTGGCGGTGAAACGGCAGGTGTTGAATACTGAGTTGCCTAAGATAGAAAATTTGGTACGCAAGATTTTGGCCAGTAACGAGCCGGAAAAAACTGAGTTGCTATTGGCAAAACTTAACGCTTGATGGCAGAGTTTTCTCAGCGACTCATCCAATGGCAGCAGCTGCATGGTCGCCACAGCTTACCTTGGCAAAATACTCAAGATCCTTACGCTATCTGGGTGTCAGAGATTATGCTGCAACAAACCCAAGTCGTTGCGGTCATCCCCTATTATCAGCGATTTATGTCGCGTTTTCCAGATGTTGCCAGTTTAGCCCAAGCCGATGAGGATGAAGTATTGCGCCACTGGAGTGGCTTAGGCTACTACTCCAGAGCGCGCAATCTGCATACCGCAGCTCTTGCTATCATGCAGCAATACCAAGGCGAGTTTCCTCAAACCCATGAGAAAATCAACGCCCTTCCTGGCATAGGCCGTTCAACCGCCTCCGCCATTACCGTATTTGCCTATGGTCAAACTCAAACCATACTGGATGGCAACGTCAAGCGCGTGCTTACACGTTGTTTTGGTATAGAAGGCTGGCCTAGCCAGCCAGCGGTTGAGAAACGCCTGTGGAAATTGGCGGAAAGTCTGTTACCCAAAGCTGACATCCAATGCTACACTCAAGGCCTGATGGACTTAGGCGCAACCCTATGTACCAGAAGCAAACCACAATGCGATAAGTGTCCAGTGCGTGAAAACTGCGTTGCGAGGAAAAAGAGTCGCATCACCCAATTGCCCACGCCCAAGCAACGTAAGATTATTCCTGAGCGTGAAATAGTGATGTTGATATTGCTCGCTGCCAACGAAATCTTGCTGGAAAAACGCCCACCTAGTGGCATCTGGGGTGGATTGTGGAGCTTGCCGGAAGTGGCGATGGGTGAAGACGTACAACTCGTTGCACGTCAGCGTTTAGGGTTAGAAACAAAGTTGTTGCCTACCCTACCCATAGTCACCCACACCTTCACCCACTTCCGCCTGCGCATCACCCCACAACCACTAAAAATGTTGAAAATGCGGCCAGAAGTACGTCAAAGCGGCTTGGTATGGCTGGATAAAGAAGATGCAATAGATGCCGCATTACCGGCGCCCATACGCAAGATTTTGTTGGGTATAGCAGCCAATTAACCAGAATCAAGTTGAACGTCAGCAAGCAATGGGGAATAATGTATCCATTTAAAGAATAATCATTGTGACCCGATAGGTAGCACATTGAATCAACCAAGAAAATTAAGAGAATTCAGTTATGTCAAAATTCAGCTTCCATAAAGACATGGCGATGCCAGATGGGAAAAGTGCGCTGGTGTATGGTAGCAATAAAAAGGGCGTACACGATGTAGGCTGGGCGCTGATTGCCGCAACCAAGTTTGGTGCGAGACAGGGAATAGCCGAAGGTTTCATAGGAACCAGTTACGGCATTCCAGTAAAAGGCTTCAACATGGAACCTCTGGCGCTGGAGGCAATCAAGCCTGCCGTTGATAAATTCATTGCTTTTGCTGCCTCGCGCCCTGAACGGCAGTTCCATATCACAAGGATAGGCGTTACTCCCGCCGGACTCAGTGACTCGCAGATCGCACCTCTATTTCGCGCGGCTCCACCCAACTGCTCTTTTGCCGAAGAGTGGAAGTCCTACCTGTAAAACCTAATCCTAATTACGTATAATTTACAGAGTTAACAAACAGACTCCACCCGAATTACGGGTCGTTTAGGCTCAGGAAGGGTGTAATTGCGAGCAACCGCTGGTGCCAGTGCACCGCTGGTGCGTGGACCAAACAAGCCTACGGACAGCGCTTTCCACGGACGGCGGAGGGCTTCGTTGACGGCTGTGGGTTCATAGCCGCAGTGTGCGGTGCAGTTGGCGCATTTGGGGTTGTTAGCAGTGCCATATTTTTCCCAAGGCGTATCTTCCATCAGACTTTTGAATGTGGGCGCGTAGCCTTCGTCAACCAACAAATAGCAGGGCTTTTGCCAGCCAAACACGTTGCGCGTCGGGTTTCCCCACGGGGTGCAATGGAAGGTTTGGTTGCCCGCCAAAAAATCCATATACAAAGGCGAATGATTGAGCGGCCAGCGTTTTTTCAGGCGTTTACCGATAGCGAATACGGAACGGAACAACTGTTTGCCGTCAGTGGTGGGGATGAAGATGTCCTGACGTGGCGCGTGTTCGTAGCTGAAACCTGAGGCAAGAGTGATAGATTCCACGCCTAGTTCGGTACAGAAATCCAAAAACTCGGCGACTTCTTCCGGCGGCTCCCCCTGGAACAAAGTGCAGTTGACGCTGACGCGGAAACCCTTGCCTAGTGCAAGTTTGACGGCTTCCACCGCGCGTTCAAATACACCGGTCTGGCACACCGAGGTGTCGTGCCGATCTTTCATACCGTCCAAGTGTATGGAAAACGACAAGTATGGCGATGGTTGATAGTCGTCTATGCGTTTACTAAGCAATAAAGCATTGGTGCAAAGATAGATATATTTTTTGCGCTCGATCAGGCCCGCGACGATTTGAGGTAACTCCTTATGCAGCAAGGGCTCACCGCCAGCAATAGAGACAATAGGCGCGCCGCATTCATCGGCGGCGCCTAGCGCGTCCTCAACGCTGATACGTTGATCCAGAATGTCGTCCGGATAGTCAATCTTACCGCAACCGGCACAGGCCAGATTGCATTTGAACAAGGGTTCAAGCATCAATACCAATGGGTAACGTTCACGACGCGCAAGTTTTTGCTTGATGAGATAACGGGCGACTGCGGCTTGTAGTCTTAACGGCACACTCATGCAGTGCTCCTGAAATTTTAAAAAAGGGCAGCGGCGCTCAACAGTAGGCACCGCAAATTAGTCTTATAAGTTTACACTAAACCGCCATAAATTGGTGTGCCGTGGCTTTGTAATGCCGCTTCATTCATGCTAGCCACGGGTTTCTTTGGCATTAAAATTACGGTAATATGACGCGACTTAGGTTTACAAATTAAATCATCGCCGACATGGCTGAAGCCACTTTCACACAACTTGACGACGATGCGCTGCAAGCTCACTTTTTGCTGGGCGTTTCGCGGACGTTTGCGCTCACCATCCCTCGTTTGCCTTTGCCGCTATCGCGGGCGGTGGCTAACGCCTATCTGCTGTGTCGCATTGTGGATACGGTGGAGGACGAAGTGGAACTGACTCGTGAGGAGAAAAACCAGTTCTGCGATTTGTTCTCACAAGTGGTTGCAAATCAAGCCTCTGCCGCAGATTTCACCACGCAGCTTGCGCCACGCCTGTCTCAAGCCACCCTGCCCGCCGAACATGAATTAATCGCCGCTACCTCTCGTGTGGTGGCGATTACGCATGGCTTCAGCGCGGCTGAGCGCCATGCTCTGGAACGCTGTATCCGTATCATGTCGCACGGCATGGGGGTTTATCAAGGACGTGATTTGTCACGTGGCCTTGATGACATGGAAGATATGTCGCGCTATTGCTACTATGTGGCGGGTGTGGTGGGTGAAATGCTCACCGATTTGTTTTGTGAGTTCGACCCGGAAATCTTGCGGCAACGCGATCAACTATTGCCACTCAGCGTTTCTTTTGGTCAAGGCTTGCAGATGACCAACATCCTCAAAGACATGTGGGATGACCGCTCACGCGGTGTAATCTGGTTGCCACGCTCGGTGTTTTCTACTGTGGGATACGATTTGACGCAGCTTTCCCCCAATACCGATGTCGCCTACGCCGCAGCAATGGAGGAATTGATAGCCACCGCTCACGGCCATTTGCGCAATGCCTTGGAATACACTTTGCGCATTCCGAAACGTCACGTCGGCGTACGCGATTTTTGTCTGTGGGCGATAGGCATGGCGGTGCTGACATTGCGTCGCATCAATCGTCATCGGCATTTTTCTTCTGCTACGGAAGTTAAAATCACACGTCGCGAGGTGCATACCACTATTGGTTTAAGCCGTATCACACACCGTTCCGACCTTGCGCTGCGCTTGGTGTTCGCGGCTATGTCGCAAGGCTTGCCGACTTCCCACCC
Organism: Methylophilaceae bacterium; assembly: GCA_025362115.1. Taxonomy (GTDB): domain Bacteria; phylum Pseudomonadota; class Gammaproteobacteria; order Burkholderiales; family Methylophilaceae; genus CAILHX01. The sequence continues at coordinate 11,857 of JANYIK010000114.1, read as the reverse complement.
CGCCCCGGTCGCCGCCAGCGTTTTAGCTTTAGCGCATTGACTATGAATAAATTGACTGAATTTTCCACCGACACTCTTGAAGCCACCAGCAAAGCCGCATTGGATGCTGCGGTACGTAACATTCTGAGCCATCAGCACGCCAATGGTTATTGGGTGTACGAGCTGGAGGCCGACTGCACGATTCCATCTGAATACATCATGATGCGCCACTATGTGGATGACATTGACACTGCGCTGGAAACCAAGATTGGGTGCTATCTGCGGGCACGGCAAAACACCGATGGTTCGTGGCCTCTGTACACAGGCGGCGAGGGTGATCTCAGTTGCACCATCAAGACCTATTATGCACTTAAGTTGGCGGGTGACGATATTGATTCAGCCCACATGGAACAGGCGCGTAGATATGTGTTAGTGCACGGTGGTGCGGCACATGCCAATGTGTTCACTCGTATCGCATTGGCCATGTTCGAGCAGCTACCGTGGCGCGGAGTGCCGTATATTCCGGTCGAAATCATGCTGCTGCCAAAATGGTTTTTCTTCCACTTGAGTAAAGTGTCTTACTGGTCGCGCACGGTGATGGTGCCGCTGTTCGTGCTGACTACGCTTAAAGTCAAAGCTAAAAATCCCAAAAAGATTGGCGTTGCTGAGTTGTTCCACGTTGATCCGGAACAAGAAACTAGCTACTTCGACTCCATCCAAACCCGCACGGGTAAATTCTTTCTGTTGCTAGACAAAATAGGCCGCACCTTCATCGAACCGCTGATTCCCAAAGCCATGCGCCGCCGCGCCACGCGCCTTGCGCTGGAATGGTTCGAGGCCAGGCTCAATGGCGAAGATGGCTTGGGGGCGATTTTTCCGGCGATGGTTAATGCCTATGAAGCGATGCTGGCTTTGGGTATTCCGCCAAGTGATCCTCGAGTTGTCACAGCACGCCGCGCCATTGACTTGCTGGTGGTGGAGCATGACGATTACGCTTATTGTCAGCCTTGTGCCTCGCCAATATGGGACACCGGCCTAGCCACGCTGAGTTTGCAAGAAGTGCTGCGAACCAGCCACGATGCCACGATCAGCAAAGCGGTTGAAAATGCTTTGCGCTGGTGCGCCAGCAAACAATTGACCACAGACGAGGCTGGCGATTGGCGCGACAGTGCGCCAGACATCGCGGGCGGCGGCTGGGCGTTTCAATTCAACAATAGCTATTATCCCGACGTGGACGACACGGCGGTTATTGCCTACGCCATGATGCAGTCACAAGCGCCTGAGTTTGCAGACAACGTGCGTCGTGCCGCTGATTGGGTGAACGGCATGCAATCGGCTGGCGGCGGATTTGCCGCTTTCGACGTAGATAACACGCATTATTACCTCAACTCTATTCCCTTCGCCGACCACGGCGCACTGCTGGATCCACCAACGGTGGACGTGAGTGCGCGTTGTCTGATGCTGTTGGCGCCGCTGGCAAAGCGTGATGCACGCTATCAACCAGCGGTTGATCGCTGTTTGGACTATATCTGGCGCGAGCAGGAATCCGACGGCAGTTGGTTCGGGCGCTGGGGTAGCAATTATATTTACGGCGCATGGTCGGTGCTGATAGCGCTGCAAGCAGCGGGCGTGGCGATGAATCAGCCACGCGTACAAAAAGCGATAGTCTGGCTGAAAAGCAAACAGCGCGCTGACGGTGGCTGGGGCGAAACCCAAGACAGCTATGCAGACCGCTCATTGCACGGCACAGCACTAGCCAGCACCGCATTCCAAACCGCTTGGGCTCTGCTGGGCTTGCTGGCAGCGGAAGGCCGTTCGCCGGAAGTTGAACGCGGCATCGCCTTTCTGACGCGCGCGCAAGCCGCAGATGGCGTGTGGTATGACAACTACTTCACCGCGCCGGGTTTCCCCAAAGTGTTTTACCTGAAGTACCACGGTTACGATAAATATTTCCCGTTGTGGGCGCTGGCGCGCTATCTGGCGGCTGACCTGGCAACAAACTCATGCCCATCGGCATAGTCGTCGCGCTCAAGCGCGAGGCGCACATACTGGGCTTGAAGCATGTAGTGATGGGCAAGGTGGTGAGTGCTGATGGCGTGGCTGCGTGTGTAGGTGGCATGGGCGCAGCACGTGCCGAACTTGCCGCCGAAGCGCTGGTTAAACTCGGCGTAAACGTGTTGGTAAGCTGGGGCTGCGCCGGTGGTTTGGTGGACGACGTAGAGGCTGGTTCACTATTAGTTCCGACACAGGTAAAGGGTGCCGACGGCGTGGAGCTTGCGGTTGACGAATTGTGGCGCAACAAACTATTGCAAGCACTACAGATGCCAGCGGATGCGCGACCTATTGTCGAATCAAGGGTTGCGGTAAATAGCACGACAGAGAAGCGGCGCTTGGCAGAAACCAGCGGTGCGGTGGCAGTAGATATGGAAAGTGCCGCAGTATTGCGCGTTGCACAGCGTCACAGCGTCCCCGGGCTGGTGCTGAGAGCGGTTGCAGATACCTGCCATGATAGCCTTCCTGCGAGCTTGGACGGCGCACTGAATCCGCTGGGTGAAATATATGGTTTGCGCCTTGCGGCGAACTTATTGCGTCATCCTGCTGACTTAGCTGCATTATGGCCATTAAAAACACGGTTTGATCTTGCTGCGGCCACTCTGCGCCGCACTAGTGGCGTATTGAGCAAACTCTGAAAAAAGGGATGCAATAGTGGAAAATGGTAGTGAATGGCTAAGCCAACAAACGGGTAACAGATTCGAGCTGCACGAAGAACACCTGAACGCGCAGATGGTCAAGATGCTCAAGACCATAGGCTATGACCGAACCTATACACGCGCCGAAGGGCCGTATCTGTTTGATGCCGAGGGGCAGCGCTACCTTGATTTGCTGGCGGGTTTCGGCGTATTTGCCATGGGACGCAACCACCCCAAGATTGTTGCCGCGTTACAGGGCGTGCTGGGGGGTCAATTGCCGGACTTGGTGCAACTGGATGTGTCCTTGCTCTCCGGTATCCTGGCCAAGAAAATATTGTCGCACTGCCCTGGCAACCTGCGCCGCATGTTCTTCTGTTCTTCCGGAGCCGAAGCAGTGGAAGCCGCGATCAAGTTTTCCCGCTACACCACAGGCCGTTCCAAAATCATCAGCTTCGACCATGGTTATCATGGGTTGACGCTAGGCGCACTGTCGGTCACCAGCGAGAACGTGTTCCGCCAAGGTTTCGGGCCATTGCTGGCGGATGTGGTCACTGTGCCGTTCAATGACTTGGCTGCACTTGAGCATGAATTGTCGCGCGGTGATGTGGCGGCGCTTATCTTCGAGCCGATTCAAGGCAAGGGCGTCAACCTGCCCGCGCCAGGATTCTTGCGTGAAGCCGCACAACTATGCCGCAAACACGGTGCGCTGGTGGTGGCCGACGAGGTGCAGACTGGCTTGGGGCGCACCGGCAAGTTCTGGGCCATAGAGCATTATGGCGTTGATGAACCCGACATGATACTGATGGCCAAGGCGCTATCCGGTGGTTTCGTGCCTGTCGGCGCAGTCGCCATGACCAGCCACGTCATGGAGCGTGTGTTCAATCGCATGGATAGAGCCGTGGTACATGGCTCCACGTTCTCAAAGAACAATATGGCAATGGCGGCGGGGATTGCGACGCTGGATGTCATCACCGAAGAAAAGTTAGTGGAAAATGCCGCGCGACGCGGCGAGCAACTGCTTGCTGCACTGCAAGCGCTAGTCCCCAAATACGAATTCCTCAAGGAAGTACGCGGTCAGGGTTTGATGATCGCGCTAGAGTTCGGCTCACCCAAGAGCTTGTCACTCAAAGCCGCATGGAGCCTGCTGGAGGCCGCGAATAAAGGCTTGTTCAGCCAGATGATCGCCATCCCGTTATTCAAGCAGCATCGCATCCTCAGCCAAGTAGCCGGACACGGCATGAATGTCGTTAAATGGTTACCACCGCTGGTGATAGGCGACGAAGACGTGAGCTGGATAATCAACGCCACCGATCAGGTCATCGCCGATACCCACAAAGTGCCGGGGGCGATATGGGACTTGGGCAAGACGCTGGCGGGGCACGCTTTGAAGAATAAGGCGGGGTAAAGCTTGGGTGTCGGTAGCAGCCCCATTCTTGCCGGTCATTTTTCCCATAACCGAACATACAGTGCTCGTTTGTTATCAGTCAATGGCATTTTCATGCTGCCAAAATAAATTGCTTTTCAAGAGTGTAAAATTGTCGGCTGTCTAGTTCGGAAAATGAGAGACTAAAAATTCCGAACCAGCCTTTGTAAGATGCGCGTTGTCCCAAGCAACCAAGGTATCCACTGAATCACCTGATCGAGTAACGCACCCTTCGACATTGCAAAAAATATCCGTTGCTGAAATATATCGTATATGCAAACGGGCTGAAAAATTTCGCATCTTCTCATCAAGCTTAAAAACTTTGGTACTCAATCCAGAGTTGATCCGATACGGAATATGATACAAAGGTTGATGGTTCATAATGTATCGTCGAGCCAATTTAGACAATGGTTTATCCCACCGCGGGACAGGTCCAATCAAGTCTATGTTTTTTATCCCAACTGCCTGCAATGCAAGAACAGTCTTCTCAACGGCTTGCCAATTATATTTATCTTTAGCCCAGTTTGCTGAAAGAACCACCCTTTCTGGCCTTTGTTTTTTTATCTCATCAAAAACATACCCATTCATTTCCCGGCAGTACTTCGTACCCTTAAAGTTATCATTCAGTATCGGGGGGCAAAAGCCAGCGGTCCGTTGAATAATTGAATAGGACTGACTATACCTAGTCTGGTATCCAGGATATAGATGGGCTGCATGTGAATCACCCCAAATTAATATATTTTTACCGTTAGGCGCCCACCGATCGGGGCATTTATCAAAACTGTTGAATTGAATTTCTTCATCCAGATGGCAAATATCAACTCGATATGCCCCATTTGGGTCGTAATGATACTCAGACAAGTCTTGAACAACTTTTGGAAACCCAGCCCCTAATCCGTTACGCTTAAAACCGTTCTCTTTAAAGCAATAATAACCAGTACCACCTACAAGGATCATTAAAACGATTAACGATAGAGTTTTGGCTTTTAAATATGCACCAAACCGGAAGCGCCGTTCTATAAGAATGTATGTAATCCAAGCAAGACCGACTGAAATGGCAATTGATATTACCTTGGTGAAAATTTCATGTGAAGATGTGTCGTTTATAATACGGGGCAAAAGTACAAGAAGTGGCCAGTGCCACAAGTACAGCGGAAAACTTATCAAGCCAAACCATACTAAAAATTGACTTGAAAGCACTTTACGGTTAAACCATGCATCATGGTCAGAAGAGCCCGATGAAATAATTAATACAGTACCTAAAGTTGGCAGAACAGCCCACAAACCAGGAAAACTCTTCTCTTTACACAGGCACACGGCTACGATTAACAGAAAAACACCTAATGTTGTCTGAACATTATTTAATAAAGAGGCTTCCTCTTCTGGCTTACCAAGAAATAACGCACTTATCCGAACAGAAATCTTTTCTTTAAGATTGCTCACGAAATTATTTTCTTTCATCGTGGAATAGGCTAATAATGACCCTATCGATAACTCCCATAATCGGGTTAGCGGTGAATAAAACGTGGCAGTTACATTCGAATGAATCCCTCGCACATTTAAGATGAATGATATGAGAGTGATTGACAGTAGCACACCGAGAGTGGTGGAACGTTTCTTATATGTAATCCATAATATAAATGGCCATACGATATAAAACTGCTCTTCGATTCCTAGCGACCATAAATGTAGTAGTGGTTTGGTTTCATCTAATGCGTCAAAATATCCACTCTCATTCCAAAGCACTAGATTGGAAATGAATCCAGCACCCGCCATAAGATGTTTTCCAAGTTGAGTGTACTCGTCACCCAACAGTACAAACCAGCCGACAGAATAGGTAGATATTAGAACAAGAAGTAATGCAGGAAAGATACGTCTTATCCTGCGACTGTAAAATTCAATAAAACTAAAATTTAGTTTTTCAAGATCATTAATAATAATTGTCGAAATAAGAAAGCCAGAAATAACAAAAAAGATGTCAACACCAACAAATCCACCTCTTAATAGTAGTGGAAAAGCATGAAATAGAACTACAAAAATAACTGCCAGCGCCCGTAAGCCATCGATATCTGCACGATATTGAATTTTATTAAGATGTGTAGTTAGTTCTAGGCTCTGGCTATTGGAATTTTTCATTTTGCAAGAAACATTGGAAATTCTGGTGTTCTATGTTGTGAAGTACAAAACCTGATGCGAAAATTGTAGCAAAATTAGAACGCCTCCGAATGGCTGATTCTGGGACACAGCAGTAATAGTTTAGCTTATCAGCTAATGTCAGCTTCTGGCCTTGCATCCACCGGTTGAATCCAAGGCCGACTTCTGACATTTAGTCAGCCAGATTTATCTTCCAAGAAAATCCATCTTGCCCAGTTCTACGGCGTTGTGGCGCAAGATGTCGTAGGCCGTGGTGACGTGAAAAAATACATTGGGGATGGCAAAGTTGAGCAGGTAGGGTTGCCCTAAAAAGGTGACATCCTTGCCGCGCAGTTTGAGGGTGACGCTGCGCCCCTCGCTACCGTCTATTTGTGCCGGGGTCACGCTTTGTAAAAAGGCCACGGTCTTGGCGATACGTGCCTGTAGTTCGGGAAAGGTCGATTCCTTGTCTTCATAGCTCGGTACTTCAATGCCAGCCAGACGTGCGGCACAGCCTTTCGCTACGTCAGTGGCGATCTGTATCTGGCGCGAAAGCGGGTACATATCGGCTGCCAGTCTTGAGTTGATCAACACGGAAGGTTCGATTTTCTTGGCCTCCGCATGGGCAGCGCCTTTTTCTAGTATCGTGGATAGATTCCCTAGAAATTTTACAAAAACGGGGATTGAGGCTTGATACATTGAAAGGGACATTTTTAACTCCTAAGTTATAAATTCAGTATGAGCTTTAATCCAGCATCTTGACGATTGTACGCTCGTACTCCGGGAAATATTGCGCGATGACGCTAAGGTCAAAGCGGCGCAGGATGCTGGTGTTGGGTTCGCGCTCCAGCAGGAAGTCAAAGGAACGACTCACCAGCACCTCCGTAGCAACTTTACCCGCAGTAAGTTTGGCGGCGTATTGTGTAGATACCGTGACAATGTGCGTAGTCGCAGTGCGGCCTTGCACCATCACTTCAAAACTGGTCTCGCCTAGCCTTTTTACGGTCACAGCATCCGTCATATGATGACCTCCCCGTCGAGTACTACCTCAAAAGCAATGTCGTATTCTGCCAATGTTGATGCGTAAAGCAGCAGAAACTCGTGGATGAAGGGAGTCTGCTCAGTCGCAAGTTCTACGCGGATGCGAACGGTGTCATCAATGGATTCGGGATGCTGTGTTTGCAGCATGCCATTGATGACGTAACCGAGGTAGTTGTTGAGTTTGTCTTGCAGTGCGGGGGCGTTGTCTTCGCTAAGCTGGCGCTGCTCAACCAGCACTAGGCGCACAACGCCCTCGCTACGGGTAATAAAATCTATGCTTTCAGGATAGTCAATTCCCGTGAGATGCACTTATTTTTGATCCCAGCTGTCTTCCCACATGCAATGTTTGATGGTGTGACGATTCTTGATGAGTTCGTCTATGGTTGGTTCGTCATTCAACGCACGACTGATGGCCAGCTTGGTGGCTTCATAGTTGTTTTTGTACATGTCTGCCTTGTCCAGATTGGCTTCTTTAGCGCAACCCGGGTCTATCCATAACAAGGCGATGATGCATAAATCATTAGCGTGGTTGCGCGGGATGATGCCTTCGATGACACAATCCAGAATCGCGTCCGCCGTGGCCGCCTGTACCACGCCACCGAACAGTTCGATATTGGCGCTATCTTTCAATGTGACCTTGGGCACCATCATGGTGGCTGGTCTTACCATCTGGTTGATGTCGCGCACAGCGAACATTGCGGTGTGCCCCTTGCTTTGCGCCATCATGTTGGCGAAAGCCTGGCCAACGGGGCCATCTACCGACCCAATGAGAATTTCTGGCATCGCGGCAGTAACGTCCTTACCAGGGGTAAAAACGGTGGCTTCGCCAGCTTTGAAAATGATTTTGTCAGACATGATGTGTGCTTTCAGAAGGTATGATTAGGGGACTCATTTTAGCGCTTGCAGAGAGGTGGGGCAATCGGGCATCATGTGTCTACTTCTGGTGGCGAGTTTTTAACTTTTTTGATTGAGGTTTCCCTATGTGTAAATATTCAAGTGCTTTGGCGCGCATTCTGCTTGCATTGGCTTTTCTTGGTATCGTGACGCTCAAAATGATTCACTTTCAAGGCGATCCAGATGCCTATGAACAGTATATTGCACTACTTGCGGGTTTGGGATTGCCCAGAATTTTTGCCTCTTTGTTGATATTGTTACAGCTGCTAGGTGGGCTGGCGTTGTTTGCTGGATGGAAAACCAGAACCGCCGCCTATGTGATGCTGGGATATACGTTGTTTTCCGCGGTTGTCCTGGGACGCTTCCAGCCAGACGCAATGTTTCTCTACTTGGGACTGGCGGGAGGATTGATGCTGCTGGCTTGTAATCCAGTGACTACGTGCAGTCTGGATAACTTAAAGAAAAAACAGGCTTAAGCGGCCTGAGCCATTAAGCCTTTGGGGAGCGGAAATACTACAGTTTCGGTAATTCCATCCAGGTTTTTTACCTTAATCGCGCCCAGTTCTTGCAAGCGCGCAATCACCTCTTGAACCAACACTTCCGGCGCTGAAGCACCCGCAGTCACGCCGATGTGTTGTTTGCCATTCAGCCAAGTGGGATCAAGTTCCTTAGCGGTATCAACCATATAAGACGAGATTCCCTGATTCAACGCCACTTCGCGCAAACGGTTAGAGTTTGAGCTATTGGGTGAACCCACCACGATAATCAAATCACAGTGCTTAATCATGTTCTTCACCGCGTCTTGACGGTTTTGTGTGGCGTAACAAATACTGTCACTCCTGGGTGCTGCTATATCGGGGAAGCGCGCTTTCAGAGCCTCCACCACCTTGGCAGCGTCGTCCATAGACAGCGTGGTCTGCGTGATGTAAGCCAGCTTATGCGGATCGGTAACCTCCAGCTTGGTCACGTCTTCTGGTGTTTCCACCAGATACATGCGTCCTTCACCCTGACCCATCGTACCTTCGACTTCGGGGTGACCTTTGTGGCCGATGAGGATGATCTCTTGCCCGTTGGCGTGCATTCTGTTGACTTCAATGTGGACTTTGGTCACTAGTGGGCAGGTTGCATCAAACACACGCAGTCCGCGTGTTTCTGCATCGTGGCGTACCGCTTGAGAAACGCCGTGAGCGCTGAAAATAACAGTGTTACCAGCGGGAATTTCATCCAAGTCTTCAATGAATACCGCGCCTTTGCGCTTCAGGTCATCTACGACGAATTTATTGTGTACCACTTCATGCCGGACGTAGATAGGTGCGCCATAGCGTTCCAAGGCTTGCTCGACAATAATGATGGCGCGGTCAACACCGGCGCAGAATCCACGAGGGTTTGCTAGTAACACTTCCATTGTTTTGACTTCCTAAACTATTGACTGCGTGAGCGGATTATAAATACTTGTTGATTGTCCTAGAATTAACTTAGCACGGCAATACATCGAATGAAACGATTATAATGCGCGGCATCTTCTTTGACGTTTGTTTGTTATGAAAAATACCGCGACTTTGTTAATCAATTGCCCTGATCGCAAGGGCTTGGTGGCGGCGATTGCCGACTTTTTGTATCGTCACAATGCCAACATTTTGCACGCCGACCAGCATCAAGATGCCGAACAAAATCTGTTTTTGATGCGTGTAGAATGGGATTTTACGGGCTTTGCCTTGGAACCCACGCAGTTTGAACAGGCGTTTGTCCCCATCGCCGAAAAATTCGAGATGCACTGGCAGCTGAAACTCGCCAGCCGCAAACCTAAAATCGCCATTTTTGTCTCCAAATATGACCACTGCTTAACCGACCTGTTATATCGCCATCAAAGCGGGGAGCTGGATTGCGATATTCCTCTGATTATAAGCAACCATACTGACACCAAGCGCTTGGCGGATTTCTACGGTATTCCATTTCATGTGATAACCGTCAGCAAAGAGAACAAGGCTGAGGCAGAAGCTGCACAGTTTGCACTGCTTGATGCTCACGAAATTGATCTGATTGTGCTGGCGCGCTATATGCAAGTTTTATCGCCCAATTTTGTGGCACGTTATCCCAGCCGCATAATCAACATTCACCACTCTTTCTTACCCGCGTTTATTGGTGCAAAACCTTATCATCGGGCGTTTGAGCGCGGTGTGAAGCTTATCGGAGCCACCAGCCATTATGTGACCGAGGTGCTGGACGAAGGGCCGATTATCGAACAAGATTTGGCACGCATTTCGCACCGCGATCAGCTAGAAGACTTGATTCATAAAGGCAGGGATTTGGAAAAAGTAGTGTTGTCGCGTGCAGTGCGTTGGCACATCGAAAATCGGATTTTGCTTTATGCCAATAAGACGGTTATTTTTGACTAGCTCAGATTTTGGACGATAAAAAGGCGGAGCGCTAAGGAGCCTCCGCCTTTTTATTTAATCAGTGTCAACGGTGTATTAGTTGCCGCCTTCTTCCATCAGTGGTGGTAATGGCTCTTCCGTGGAAGCGGAGCCGTCATCAGCCATTTCATCAGCAAAAGCAAGTCCTACAGAGAACAGTGACATCATAGCCAGCAGTAGAGCTAAAAGCGATTTCTTCATTTGCGTCTCTCCGTTAAATTTTGATAGTTATAAATTGGTACTACGAGGGGAAATTTACGCCAAATTTTTGCGGTTGACAACCCTATTTTAGGGTTGTTTCCAGTGCGATAAGCGCAGCCACAGTTTCTCGCTCCCGCACCAGATAAACCTCGTTGCCATCCACCATCACTTCCGCAACGCGTGGACGGGTGTTGTAGTTGGAGCTCATGCTCATGCCATAAGCGCCTGCCGACATTACCGCCAACAAATCACCTTCTTCTAAGCACAGTTTGCGATCGTGCCCGAGAAAGTCGCCGCTTTCACACACTGGGCCAACGATCTCATAATTGGTGGTCTGCCCGATGCGCGGTTCAACCGGCACGATGTCGTGCCAAGCATCATACAGCGCTGGGCGCATCAGGTCGTTCATGGCGGCATCCACGATGGCGAAATTTTTAGCCTCGCCCGGCTTGAGGTATTCCACTTTGGTCAATAACACACCGGCGTTGCCCACCAGTGCGCGGCCTGGCTCTAATAATAATTTGAATTTGCGGTTGACTAGTTTAGCCAGCAGCGCTTGTGCATACACCGCAATCTCTGGTGGCGTTTCGTCTTGGTAGCGTATGCCCACGCCACCGCCCAAATCGAGATGTGAAATTGATATGCCAACGGCTTCTAGCTTATCTACCAGCAGCAATACGCGATCTAGTGCGGCCAAAAAAGGCGCGATTTCGGTGAGCTGGGATCCGATGTGACAATCTACGCCATGCACGGCGATATTGGGCATTGCGGCGGCCTGGGTATAAAGCTCAAAAGCGTTTTCCAACGCGACCCCAAACTTGTTGTTTTTTAAGCCTGTAGAAATGTAGGGGTGCGTCTTGGCATCTACGTCCGGATTAACGCGTAGTGATACCGGAGCGACTTTTCCCATTTCGCCCGCCACATGGTTGAGGCGGTTCAGTTCGCTTTCTGATTCCACGTTAAAGCAAAAAATTCCCGCCTCCAGTGCTTGCCGCATTTCATCCGCGGTTTTGCCGATGCCGGAAAATACAATTTTCTTTGCATCACCGCCAGCCGCCAGCACCCGTGCCAGTTCCCCACCG
>JANYIK010000074.1 GCA_025362115.1 Methylophilaceae bacterium | reverse complement strand
TTGAACAACTGGTCGCCGGTCAGCGTGACGAAATTGCCCCAGGCAAAACGCGCCCAGTTGCCGGAGAAGATGCGCTGGTATTTTTTGTCCAGGTTGTAAAGCGCCTCGTCCTTCTCTGTGAGCAACCGCAGGAAGAGGAGGTAGGAACATTGCTCGATGGCATCCATCGGGTTGTTCACCCCGCCCGCCCACAGGATGTTCATGAGTTGGTCAACCTTTTGCCGCAGGCCGGAGGAAAAGAAATTGGATTCGTTGGTTTTGGGTTCTGGCGGCATAAGTCAGTCAGGGGCGTTGGTGGTGAATCGGTTGATGTGAAATACCCTCAAGCCGCTTTCACCTCGTCAATGAGGTCAGGGTGACGATCCAGCACCTTGAGCAGCTTGACCAGCGCCAGCGGCGGCTTAGTCTTACCGTTTTCGTAACGGGAAAAAGCATTGACCCCGCCACCAAAAATCTCTGCCGCTTCGCGCTGATCGAGGGAAAGTTTTTTGCGCACGCCAGCGATAAAGGCCGGATCCACGATAGCGGCGTTGACCTGCTTGTTGAATTCCAGCATCAAGGCCGTAGTACGGACGGATTCGGCCATATCCGTGATGGATTCGCCACATGCCGAGCAAAAATCGGCGGTCACCCCGGGAATAACGGTAGTTTCACCTTTGTAGGTGTAGGGCAGGTCGCGTGTGTCCCGCACCAGCTCAGCGCCTCCGCATACTGGACATTTCATCTTCATAGCTCCGTGAAAGACACGATGAGCACGTCATCAATAACCGTCAGTTTCAAATACACGTCGCCTGCCGATGTGCTCGGGCGGTACACATCTTGCCAAATCGTGTGATCGGCGTAAGTGGTCATACTTTTGTAAAAGTCTGATGGCGTAAGCGCCATCACCACCGCCAGCATGCCGGAATAGTCTAACTCCAAGGCAGTAGCACCAGCACGCGCCGACTGGGTTGTACGCACCTTGCCTGCTTCAATCATCGCCTTGACGGTGGTCAACTTGCAGTATGGGGTACGCTTCTCCATTGGGGATATTAACCTAGTTGGTTATAATTTGGCAAGTTGGTTAATGTGCTGCCAACATGGATTGGCGGACAAGGGTGGATTGGCGCAGCGCCTCGAACACAACCTCGCGCTGTTCAAAACGGCTGAGCGCCTCCAATCCGCCCAGGGTGCGGAACTGGTTGGCGGTAAACAGGGTGATGTCACCTGCTATGAAACGGCGTAATGCGGCGCCATCCTCGGCCAGCAACTGCGTGGTGGTATCGAGCCATTTTTGCTCGTTGTAGCGCAGGTTGAAGCGAGCGGAGATGGAATCCACCGTATCGGCAACAATGGCGTCGCGCGTCGGCAGCGGCCGCTTGCCGACTGCACCGTAAACGAAGGCAGGTGTAGTGGCCGGAACACCATACGACAACACCAGCTTATCGGGCGAATAAAACATCTTGGGGCGATGATAGAAACGTTCATTGACAATGGCTTCCACCGTGTCGTCATCCTCAGCTTCAATGGCGGCTTGCAGCTCCGGTGTCTGTTCAACGAAAGCCTGGATATCGCGCTCGTAACCGCCACGAAAAGTCATCACGTCCACTTTTTCGCCGTCCGGCCCGACGATGCGGACTTGTTCGCTGACCAAGGTATCCGTACCTTCCCACACCGGGATGATTTTCTCGCCACCTCCATTCCCACCCTCATCTCCTCCTGGCTCACCAGCCATTGGGGGCTCGCTACCAGTACCGGTTTGCAGGCGCGTGGCTTTTTGCTTGTTTTCGCGCGGCTCCTTGAGCGGTGCGCTGTAGTCGTATTCTTCCTCGAAATATTCGGCAACCGCGCAAAAATCGAGCACGAAAAAATGCTTTTTTTCGTATTCTGTATTACCGATCTTGAATGTATAAAGCCGGGTGCCACGCCCCTTGATCTGGATGTATTCGGTGGGCGAAAAAATGGGGCGCATTAAACCGATGTTGAGCGCATCACGGCAGTTGTAGCCAGTGGAGAGCATATCCACCGATACGGCAATGCGCTCGCTGCGCTTGCCATCGCGGAATTCCTTGGCGATAGACGAGGCATCGGGAATGCGGCTGGTAATGGTGACGGCAATACCGGGGCGTAACTCGTTGAAGAGCTTGGTCAGCGTGGTGGCGTGCGTCTGATTGACGGCGAACACGATGGATTTGCCGAGATTGCCCGCCGGGTCTTTCTGCGCCTGCTCCAGAAAAGCTTCACACATCACGCGATTGCGCGCCGGAGTGAAAATCTTGCGCTCCAAATCCTGAATCTTGAAGTTTTCTTCCTGCTCGTTGACGGTAACCGCCCAACCGGAATCTTCCAGCGACCGCGTGGTGATGTCGGAGCGCAGATCAAGAATTTTCGGCAGGCAGAGAAACGGGCCTTCCGGGTCTTGTACGGCATCAATGATGTCATAGCGAAAAGTCGGGAAACCCGGCTGACAGCCGAAGTAGTGGTAAGTGTCACGCAACAAGCGCGCTTCGAGCGATTTGGGGTTTTCCTGCTCTAACTGCTCGATATTGATGTTTTTGAGATATGCCTTGGGGGTGGCAGTCAGGCCGATGCGCGTGGCCTGGAAAAATTGCACCACTTCACGGCCATCGCCGTAAATTGAGCGATGCGCTTCGTCGTTGACGACCAGATCGAAATAGAAGGGTGTGAATTCCTCGCGGTAGCGCCTATCCATCATCAGCGATTGCAGCGTGGCCACGACAACCGAGGAGCCCAGCAGCTCACCGGGTTTGCGCCGTGCGGTTTTGTACAGCACCGGCTTGTACTCGGCGAGTACAACATTAAAATCTTCGAGAGTCTGCTTGGCCAGTTCAATGCGGTCAACAATGAATAGCACCCGCTCGGCGTTGCGGGTCTGCAAGAATCGGCGGATGAGCGCAGCGCACAAAAGCGTTTTGCCGGTGCCAGTCGCCATCTCCAGCAGGAATTTGCGCTGATTGTTTTCATCAAATTGCCGCGAAACGGTATCCAGCGCATTGATCTGATAGCGGCGAACAGTCAAATCGGGCTTGAACGATTGCAGGTAATCGGGCGTGACCTGCTCACTCATCAGTGGCCGTGGAGGCTGTAGGTTTTTGAATCGCAAGCGCTCGAAATCTTCGCGCGAAGGTAGCCGCTCAATGCGGTAGGCATCGCGCTGGTCAGCACGCTCGTAGTTCCAGAACCAGTGTTCACGGCCATTGGAGAGCAAAATGAACGGTGCGTTGAGGTTTTCTGCATAACCCCGCGCCTGTTCCTTTGCGTCGTACGGATCAAGGTCTTCGCGCTTGGCTTCAAGCACGCAAAGCACTCGCCCCATTTTGTCTTTTAACAGGTAGTCGGCTCGGCCACTGCCGGTGTTCAACTCGAATTGAAGCTGTTGCGGATCAAGCAGATTCCAGCCGCTGGATTCCAGCGCTTTATCAATCAGGATGCGTGAAAATGCTTCGCTAGACATTTACGGAACCCGATGGACGTTAGACAAGTTAGCGCAAATCAAGAACATCCTGCATATCGAACAGGCCAGACTTCTTGTCCGCAAGGAACTTGCCGGCGCGCAACGCTCCCAGGGCAAAAGTAGCGCGACTACTGGCCTTGTGGGTCAATTCGATACGTTCGCCGATTCCGGCAAAGAGTACCGTATGGTCGCCCACCACATCGCCGCCGCGCACGGTGGCAAAACCGATGGTATTGGCATCGCGTTCACCGGTCACCCCCTCGCGACCATATACGGCACACTTGGACAAATCACGCCCCAAAGCGGCGGCGGCGGCCTCACCCAGACGCAGAGCAGTACCGGAGGGAGCGTCCACTTTATGCCTGTGATGCGCTTCGATAATTTCGATGTCGTAGCCTTCATTCAGCACCTTGGCGGCAGACTGCACCAGGTTGATGAGCAGGTTCACGCCCACACTCATATTGGGAGCAAAGACGATAGCGATGTCTTGCGCGGCGGCGGTGATGGCTTGCTTTTGTTCTACGCTAAACCCCGTAGTGCCTATCACCAGTGCCACCCCGGCCTTACGGCAGGCGGCAAGGTATGCCATGCTGGCTTCGGGGCGGGTGAAATCTACTAATACGTCAGCACCATTAAGTGCAGCAAGATCGGCGGTGACTTTGACGCCATTTGGGATGCCGAATAGTTCGCCAGCATCACGCCCGATAGCACTGCTCCCCTGACGATCCAAGGCGGCGTGCAGGATCAATTCCGGGTCTTCAGCGATGCCTTGCAGCAGCGCTAGCCCCATACGACCTGTACTTCCGGCAATGGCAATTTTCAACATATTAAAAACCAATCTTCTCTAACATCTTCTCGAAGTAGTCAGGAGCATCTTCTGGCGGTAAATCCTTGCTTGGCTTGGGTATCGGCTTTTCGACCGCTACCGGCACCTTAGGTGCTGGTTTCACCACCTCCGGCTCTGGCATAGGCTCGGGTTTAATTTCTGGCTTCACTTCCGGCTTGAACTCAATGACAGGCTCTGGTTTTACTTCCGGCGCTGGTTTAGATTCAACCTTAGGCGCTGCAGGCGCATCATCTCCCCAGAATTCTAGCCTATCCAATAAGCCTTTTTTCTCTTTTTCCTCCGGCTTGGCTACAGGCTCTGGAACCGGCTCCGGCTTAACCTCGACCTTGGGTGTGGGTGCTGGCTCTGGCACAGGTTCTGGTTTGAACTCTATGACAGGCTCCGGTTCTGGCTTTATCTCAGGTTTTGGCTCTGGTTTAATTTCTGCCGGTTTTTTATCATCATCTTCCCAGAACTTCAGCTTATCCAATAGACCCTTTTCTTCTTTCTGCACCGGTTTGGCGACTGGTTCAGGCTCGGCCTTGGGCGCTGGAACTGGCTCAGGTTTAATTTCCGGCTTGGTTTCGACCTTGGCAGGCTCGGTTTTAGGCGCTTCCGGTGTCACAGTCGCTGGTTTCTTTTCGTCACTTCCCCAGAACTTGAGTTTATCCAATAAGCCTTTTTCTTCCTTTTCCTTTGGTGTCATGGTGCCAGACTTGGGTTCGGTAATCGGCTCCACCGTCATCTTGCCATCGCCACCCGCGGGGA
>JANYIK010000047.1 GCA_025362115.1 Methylophilaceae bacterium | reverse complement strand
CGATGAATTCGCTATGGGTTCGAGCAACGAAAATTCCAGCTTTGGCCCGGTACGAAACCCGTGGAATCCAGAATTTGTTCCTGGCGGAAGCTCTGGCGGATCGGCAGCGGCACTGGCTGCAAGACTTAGCCCGATCGCGATTGGTACAGATACCGGCGGTTCCATTCGTCAGCCTGCTTCATTGTGTGGCTTTACCGGCCTCAAGCCTACCTATGGCGTAGTGTCGCGTTACGGTATGATCGCGTTCGCTTCTTCACTGGACCAAGCCGGGCCGATGGCCAAGAGTGCTGAGGATTGCGCGCTGATGATGAACGTGATGGCCGGTTTCGACGAGCGTGATTCGACCAGCCTGCAGCGCGCCAAAGAAGATTACTCGCGTGACCTGAATAAACCGCTGGCTGGCCTGAAAATCGGCTTGCCCAAGGAATATTTTGCCGAAGGTCTGAGCGCAGAAGTGGCAAAAGTAGTACAGGACGCCATTGCCGAATATCGCAAGCTGGGGGCAGAAACGGTAGAGATCAGCCTGCCCAACACACGGCTTTCCATCCCGGTGTATTACGTTATCGCCCCGGCTGAGGCCAGCTCCAACCTGTCACGCTACGATGGCGTGCGCTACGGTCACCGCGCTGCTGAATATACTGACCTGCTGGACATGTATTGCAAGAGCCGGGCTGAAGGCTTTGGCGCAGAAGTCAAACGCCGCATCCTGATCGGCACCTATGTGCTGAGCGCTGGCTATTACGATGCCTATTACCTCAAAGCCCAGCAGATTCGCCGCCTGATTGCCCAGGATTTTGAAGTCGCGTTCAAACAGTGCGATGTCATCATGGGGCCGTCGGCACCCGGTACTGCGTTCAAGATCGGCGAAAAGGCCGACGATCCGGTGTCCATGTATTTACAGGACATCTACACCATCGCCGTGAATCTGGCAGGCCTGCCGGGTATGAGCATCCCGGCTGGTTTTGCTCCAAGTAGCGATGGAAAAGCCCTGCCGGTCGGCTTGCAGATTATTGGCAACTACTTTGACGAAGCGCGCATGCTCAACGTAGCGCATCAATACCAACAAGAAACTGATTGGCATACCAAATTGCCGCAAGGGATTGAATGATGGAATGGGAAGTCGTGATCGGGCTGGAAACACATACCCAGCTTCAAACCAACACCAAAATATTTTCCGGTGCTTCCATCAAGTATGGGGCAGAGCCCAATACACAGGCCGATGACGTGAGCATCGCCTTGCCCGGCGTGTTGCCGGTATTGAATGCCGAAGCCGTTAAATGCGCGATCAAATTCGGGTTGGCGGTCAATGCCGAAATCGCCCCACGCTCGGTATTCGCCCGCAAAAATTACTTCTATCCTGATTTGCCCAAAGGCTACCAGATAAGCCAATACGAGCTTCCTGTCGTGGGTAAGGGGTTTTTACATATTGAGTTTCAAGATCCAGCAACAGGACAGATGGAAGGTTCGACTGTACTTATTACCCGCGCCCACTTAGAAGAGGACGCCGGTAAATCAGTACACGGCGCACAGGAAGGCATGTCCGGCATAGACCTCAACCGTGCCGGTACGCCGCTGCTGGAAATCGTCACCGAACCTTGCATGTACTCTGCCGCCGAAGCTGTGGCCTATGCCAAGAAGCTGCACGAACTGGTGCAATGGATAGGCATTTGCGACGGCAACATGCAGGAAGGCAGCTTTCGCTGCGACGTCAATGTCTCGGTGCGTCCCAAAGGCAGCGACAAGCTGGGCACGCGCCGCGAGATCAAGAACCTGAATTCCTTCAAGTTCATGCAGCAGGCGATTGAATACGAAACCCAGTGGCAGATCGATACATTGGAAGATGGCGGCACGATTCAGCAAGCCACCGTGCTGTTCAACCCGGATACTGGCGAGACACGTTCCATGCGCAGCAAGGAAGAAGCCAACGATTACCGGTACTTCCCTGATCCTGATTTGCTGCCGCTGGAGATTACACCTGAATTTATCGAAGCGGTTAGAGAGGATATGTTTTTTAATATAGGTCAACTCCCTAACGACTGGCATCAGGAGCTAATGACTGTGTACAGATTGAGTTCAATTGATGCTCTTGGCCTAACCGGTGAGCCACGAACCCCGTTATTTTTTGTTGGGGCAGTTCGATCAGCGCTTTTGAGTGGTGAAACACTGACGCCAGCCATATCCAAGTTGGTCGCTAATTGGGTAATTAACGAATTTCTGCCTCGCCAATTGGCGGATAGGGAAGAATTTCCTGATGTCAGCATTATTGAAGGGGTCAGTGATGAAACGCTTGGATACATCCTTAGGCGTTTAAGAGACGGAACTATCAGCGCTAAAACAGCCAAAGATATTTTTAATGAATTCTGGGACGAGTCAAAAGCTTCCAGATTTAGCCATCACGGGGGTTATCCAGAAAGAGTAGATGAGCTTATTGAATCCAGAGGCCTGAAACAGGTGTCCGACAGTGGCGCTATCGAAGCCATCGTAGATGAGGTGCTGGCCGCCAACGCAGCCATGGTGGCGGAATACAAAACCGGTAAGGAAAAAGCTTTCAACGGGCTTGTAGGCCAGTGCATGAAGGCTTCCAAGGGCAAGGCCAACCCTGCACAGGTCAACGAGATACTTAAAAAGAAACTGGCCTAGAGACTCCGATTAAAACCGTTCGTGCTGAGTAATTTCCCGCCACCCTTCGATAAACCGCGCTTCGCGCGGCACTCAGGGCGAACGGGAAATGTATCGAAGCGTATGTTAGATACTTTCTAGTTCCCGCCGTGCTTTGGCAATCGCAAGTTTTACCTGCTCCGGCGCGGTACCACCAATATGGCGGCGTGTTGCGAGCGAGCCTTCTGGGGTCAAAACACTGTAAACGTCTTGTGCTACCAGCGCAGAAAATTTCTGTAATTCTTCTAGTTTCAAATCTGCCAAATCGCAACTTTTAGCCTCGGCATGGCGCACCGCCTTGGCTACGACTTCATGGGCATCACGGAATGGTAGGCCTTTCTTCACCAGGTAGTCGGCCAGATCGGTGGCGGTGGCAAAACCTTCCAGCACGGCCTGGCGCATGGCATCCTGGTTGACCTTGATGCCACGCAGCATGTCGGCGTAGATAGTCAGCGTGTCCATCAACGTGTCCACGGTGTCGAACAGCGGTTCCTTGTCTTCCTGATTGTCCTTGTTGTAAGCCAGTGGTTGAGCTTTCATCAGCGTGAGTAGCGCGACCAGATGGCCGTTGACGCGTCCGGTTTTACCTCTCACCAGCTCCGGCACGTC
>JANYIK010000041.1 GCA_025362115.1 Methylophilaceae bacterium | reverse complement strand
CGGGGAGTGGAGCGCAGTGTACAAGGTACGAAACCGCTCAAGCCCCCACGCTACGCAATTTCAACCCCAATGCGTTGATCACCTTCCAGATCGTACCAAACTCGGGGTTACCTTCACCCGACAACGCCTTATAAAGGCCTTCTCGGCTAATCCCCGTTTCTTTGGCCAATCGGGTCATGCCCCGGGCACGGGCGACCACCCCCAGGCTTCGGGCGATAAAGGCCGGGTCATCCCTCGCCTCGTCCATACACGCCTGAAAGAACTCCGCAACATCCTGTTCGCTATTCAAGTACTCGGCGCTATCAAAGCGCTGGATGCCCAGTTTGGCGATGGTTTCCGCTTTCATGGCTTACTCCTTCAAAAGGTCAACAAGTTTCCTGGCCTGCGCAATATCCCGCTGTTGCGAGGATTTAGTGCCGCCACACAGCAACAGCACCACCACGTTAGCCTCGCGCCAGCAATAAACGCGATAACCGGCATGCAAATGAATACGCAGCTCAACCACCTCGCCCAGCACTTTATGGTCTCCTCAATGCCCTTCGGCCAAGCGCTCCAGACGCGCCAGAATCTGCTTTTGGGCAAGGCGGTCTTTAAGCGAAACCAACCAGCGGTGAAAAACCTCGGTACGCTCAACGGTCAGCATGGCTTGAGTGTAATCCATGGGTTACAGAACGGCAAGCACCGCAGCATGGGATGGGCTCCTGACAGGGATTGAACTGCGATGATAAGCGGCAAAACAAACAGGCAGTATCGGGGCAAATCTGCTGTCCGTGGAAAAGTGTGCCAACGGGCGAAAAAATGACGAAATTGACATACAACACCGGGCAGCGGACACGCGGACGGGACGCCGATGGTGCAGGCGTAGATTACACCAAGTGCACTTCAACACGCTTACCCAGTGCTTTAGCATATTTACGCAAGGTATCAATGCTGGGCGAATGTTTGCCAGAGGCTAAGGCGCTTTCAAGCCGCGCCACCGCAGGCGCTTTAGTCCCCATGCGCTCGGCCACTTGTGCTTGGGTTAAGCCAGCCGCGCGCCTTGCCGCCAGCATTTCATCTAAAATCGCAAATTCTTCACGGTTTAGGCGCTCGTATTCAGCTCGTACAGCAGGGTTTTGCAGCATCTTGGCGACCATTTGTTCGTGGGTCATGGTAGGTAAATCACGTTTCATTTTTAATCTCCTTCATTCTGGTTTCTGCAAGGTGCAATTCACGCAAAGGTATTTTTTGCGACTTCTTCACAAAGCAATGCAACATCACAATACGCTGCCCTATCAAGGTGCAATAAAACACGCGTGCAATGCCTTCAGCGCTTTTAAGGCGCAACTCAAACAACCCATTACCAATGGCTTTGGTATGCGGCTCACCCAAATGTGCGCCGTATTCATGCATGCGCGAAGACAAATGAATGTAGCGTGCTTGCATGTGGGCAGGCAAAGCCAACAGCGCCTGTTCAACAGCATTGTTGTAATAAGTGATGGTGTAGCGCACGGACAAAATAATAACAAATATGTTATTGACATGCAAGCGATGAATGATACATTTTATCAGGAGGCGGCATAATGTTTGGATTAACTGTACTGGTTGTTATCGGGCTGTATTTATTGGTTTCCATTGGCGTTGTGAAATGGGCAGTCCGTTACGCGCGTGAAAATGGCAAGAGTACCAAGCGCTGGGGTTGGGGTGCTGTACTGGTGATGTATCTTTTAGTGTTTTGGGATTGGATACCCACAGTAGCAGCGCACAAATACTACTGCGCTACTGAAGCTGGGTTTTGGGTGTACAAAACACCGGAGCAGTGGCAGAAAGAGAATCCGGGGGTGATGGAGACGTTGGTTCGTAAAGCAGTATCTGATGAGTACAAAATTGAGAAAATAAATGGAGGATTTAATACCTCTTACGACGTAAATCAGCGACTGAAGGTTTCGAATATGGTTATTCGCATAGTCCCGCTTTTGGGTAATTATCGGCAAGAGTTTTTATTGATTGATAGGAAAACAAACTTTGTTCTAACAAGACAAGTTTCATTCGGAGCAGGTCATTCATCAGGCGCTCCTAATAGTGTATTTGACTTTAAATTTTGGGTTAATTTTAACGAGTGTAGTGGTGCGGCTGGAAACTCCACTCCCGTTACGTGGGGCTTATCCGAGAGTTTTTTTAGGAATATGGGAGAGAAAAAATGAGCATAACAACTTTTTTGTTTGACCAGGCACAGTTAGCTGAAGCGGCGTATGCGAATTTTATTGATGCTGCTGGCAATACAATTACTGACTCAAATATTGTTAGAGACCGGATAATCGCGCTTAAACCTGATGGAACATATTCTTTTTCCCCCACCCAAGCCTCTGACTTCGTCACCCGCTGGCAAGTCGTGAGCCAATACACAGCACCTTCTGGATTATTTGGCATCACCGATGGCACTGGGTTTTCTGGAACGGTCTTTAAGAACAAAGCCACAGGTGAATACACT
>JANYIK010000149.1 GCA_025362115.1 Methylophilaceae bacterium | reverse complement strand
CGTCACGACGTGGCGGGGAAGGCGTGATGGCGATAGATTCAGACGTTAGTATGGATGAAGTGTTGGGTCGGCTGGATGCCTTGCTCAATAAGGACAAAAGCCAGCCTGAGCCAGAAGCCAGTATTCCTTTATTGACCGAGGTCTACATCCCGGCATCAGAAACTCTGCCCAATCAGATGCTGGAAGAGGTGTTGCCGCTACTGGTGAACGAATTGGAAGAAATGATGAAGCAAGCGATAATCGAGCTAAGACCCAAAACCGAAGCATTACTGCGCCAACACCTGGAACAAGTATTGGCGCGTACTAAATCCCCTAGCTAGTGGCGCGTGCTATGGCCAGCGCGGCATCGTAGTTGGGTTCTTTGGTGATTTCTGGCACCAGTTCCGCATAGCGAATCATGTCATGTTCATCCACTACCAGCACCGCACGGGCACACAAGCCAGACAGCGGAACATCGGTAATCATGACACCATAGTCTTTGGCGAAATCACGCCCGCGCATGGTGGAGAGTGAAAACACGTTATCCAGATGCTCAACTGTGCAAAAACGACTTTGGGCGAAGGGCAAATCTGCTGAAACCACCAGCACTACGGTATTGGTCAGCCGTCCAGCGGCCTCGTTGAAGCGTCGCGTAGAGGCGGCGCACACTGGGGTATCCAAGCTGGGGACGATGTTGATGATTTTACGCATGCCAGAAAACCGGCTCATGGAAACATCGTTCAACTCGTTATCCACTAGCATGAAGCTGGGAGCGGTATCGCCCACTTTGGGGAAAGTGCCGCCGATATTGATAGGTTCGCCGTTAAATGTCACTGTAGCCACGTTAGTACTCTCCTCAAATGTCTAAAAATTCTGCGTGAAGTATGCCCCCATGTAGCAAGGCTTGCAACTGTCTGTGCTAATCCGAAAATTTTGTGTAAGTGTTCTTGTCCATCAGCGCTGAAAACTCGTTGGCTTGCTCGTTATGCAAGCGGAAAATCCAGGCTTCTTCTGGCGTATCGTTCAGTTGTTCTGGCGCATTGTTTAGAGAATCATTTATCGCCACAACCTCGCCGCTCAAAGGTGCGTGCAGGTCAGAGGCGGTTTTTACCGATTCCACGAATCCACACACCTCACCAGTCTGCAACTTGATGCCAACGGCGGGCGCTTGTACAAACACGATGTCACCCAACATGTTTTGCGCGTGATCGCTGATGCCTATCAGATAGTTGCCGTTCCCGTCTGCACGGGCCCATAGGTGGTGTTCGGTATATCGTATGTCCATGATGCTTATTTAATCTCAAACTTGAGTAAAAGAATATAGGTAATTGATTAATGACAAACTCTACTTTTTTGTATTATGATGCAAAAAATTAGTTTGTGAGGTTATCAAATGCGGCGTTTTTCACCCTTGTTATGTTGCTTACTAGCGCTGGCGATAAGCGCAGCGCCAGCGGTGTATGCTGCTGATGATGGGGCTACCAAGGTGAAGAAGCATATCCGTCACCAAGTGAAATCACACAAAGCCTACAAGATTAAGTCCGCCAACCCACATAAAATTATACGCACTATTCGTTCCAGTACGGCCTTTCACGCACAAGCGCAGCAGCTTGACACGGATAATGCCGTGTTCTCGGCACCTGCGTCTGGCAGTTTGCAGCTGGCATCTTCAAAAGCTCTGATCGTGAATCAGGAAACCGGCGAAACGCTCTACGCCAAAGGTACCGACATTCCAACTCCTATCGCTTCCATCACCAAGTTGATGACGGCAATGGTGATGCTGGATATGCACTTGCCTATGGAAGAAATGCTATCGGTAAGTGATGCCGACGTGGATACGCTGAAAAACACCACTTCGCGTTTACGTGTGGGTACGGAGCTTTCGCGTGCCGAGATGTTGAAATTGGCACTGATGTCGTCTGAAAACCGCGCTGCTTCTGTGTTAGGGCGGACTACGCCGATAGGCACGACCGCCTTCGTGGCCGCCATGAATCGCAAGGCCGCCGAGTTGGGCATGAAGAATTCGCGCTTCGCTGATCCGACGGGCTTGAATAGTGAGAATATTTCCACTGCCGAAGATTTGGTGAAAATGGTGAAAGCCGCCTATCAATATCCCGATATTCGCACCGTGACTACTACACCGTCATACGACGTGCCTGTGCATGGCTTGCGGCGCATGGTGGAATTCCGCAACACCAACGTGCTGGTGCGTAACGGCACTTGGGATATTGGCTTATCCAAAACTGGCTATATCAGTGAGGCAGGGCGTTGTCTGGTGATGCAGGCGCAGATTGCCGCGCAGCCTTTGATTATCGTATTGCTCGATTCCTATGGCAAAAACACCAGAATTGGCGACGCACAACGCATCAAGAAATGGATGCAAAGTGGCGGTGAATGGGCTAAGCGCCGATTGAGTTGATGGTTGTTTGATTCAGAGGCCGCTTTAAGCGGCCTTTTTCTTGGGTGCGGCTTTTTTGGAGGGTGCTTTTTTTGCAGATGGTTTCTTAGCTGTAGTTTTTTTCACAACAGGTTTTCTGCCGCCTTTGGCCTTG
>JANYIK010000010.1 GCA_025362115.1 Methylophilaceae bacterium | reverse complement strand
TGCTGTTTGCGGTAGTAATTCTAGTAGTGGTCAAACCGTTTTAGTGTTTTTGCCAGCGTTCCAGCGCTTGCTGTAAGTCTTTGACGCTGGCAGGTTTTGATAGATAGTCGTTCATCCCGACCGCTAGACATTTCTCTTTGTCGCCGGATATAGCATTGGCGGTGAGCGCGATGATGTGGACTTTTTTGCCGTGGGGATGCATGTCACGTATGGCTCTGGTGGCGGAATAGCCATCCATCACTGGCATTTGGCAGTCCATCAGAATGACATCATATTGCTTATTGGCAACCGCTTGCACGGCGAGTGCGCCATTTTCTGCCAGATCAGCTTGAATTCCCATCTTCCTTAGCATTTCTATCGTGACAATTTGGTTCACCGGATTATCTTCTACTAACAGCATTTGCCCATTGAACTGAAAAGTGGCGGACCCGCTTTCTTGCTCACCGTTGTTCTTATCGCTAATCTCATCGGTAATGCCATCTGTAATCTCTGGAGAAATATCGATAGGCAAGCTGAACCAGAAGGTCGAGCCGACATTCGGCGTACTCTCTACACCGATTTCCCCGCCCATCAATTCGACTAGGCGTTTGGAGATGACCAACCCTAGGCCGGTGCCGCCATACTGTTTGGTGATAGAGCTGTCGGCTTGGGCGAAAGGTTGAAATAATCGCGATAGATTTTCTGGCGAGACACCGATTCCCTCATCGCTGATGGTGAATCGAAGTGTTGTCTTGTCTTCTCTTGGCGGGTCGTCCAGACGCTCAACGCGCAAGTGTATGCTGCCTTGCGCGGTGAACTTGATAGCGTTGCTGATGAGATTCAATAAAATCTGCCGAATTCTGCTGCCGTCACCTTCGAGATGGTTGGGAATGTGAGATTGCTGGGTGGCGATAAGCTTAAGATTTTTCGATTCGGC
Source organism: Methylophilaceae bacterium (assembly GCA_025362115.1). Classification (GTDB taxonomy): domain Bacteria; phylum Pseudomonadota; class Gammaproteobacteria; order Burkholderiales; family Methylophilaceae; genus CAILHX01. The sequence continues at coordinate 19,323 of JANYIK010000010.1, read as the reverse complement.
CTGAGGAGTCATCAAGCTGGTGGTGTCGAATATCATTTCGGCCAGATTAAAACTGCTCTGTTCTAGCGTGATTTTCCCTGCCTCTATTTTAGAGAAATCCAGTATTTCATTGATGATTTTAAGCAAAGCTTGTACTGATTTGTGCGCCATGTTGGCGAGATATTGCTGTTTTTCTGTCAATCCTGAGTCCAGCAGCAGATCGTTGAACCCCACGATGCCGTTCATGGGGGTGCGAATTTCGTGGCTCATGTTGGCGAGAAACATGGATTTTGCCGCGTTGGCCGATTCAGCCGAGTTTTTGGCTGCCACCAAGGTATCTCTGGCTGCGCTCAGGCCATCACGCGCCGCAGCTAGACCAATGGCGGCTCTAGCGATTTCGGTTTGCAGGCGGTTAAAACTCTCGGTCATTTCGCCCAATTCATCGTGCGAGTGTGTGGCGATCATCTTGATGTTTACCGAGACTTGTGCGGCGGCAAGGTCGCCACGTCCCAGTGCTAGCATGGCATTGGAGAATTCTTTGAGTGTGCCGTCAGCCAAGCGCTGTGCCGATAAGGAAACCGCTCGTGCAGAATGTGCAATCATCCCCGGTAATACCAACCCTACTGCTACTGAGAGTATGGCGACGGCCACAAAAATGTCTTCCAGTGCACTCAGTAGCGCACTGCTAGTTTGGGGCAGGTTGCGGACAGCCAAGTAATAACCGATGCCATCCAGCAACAATACCAGCAGCATGGCACCACTTAGTTTGACGTGCAGGCTGCGAAAATTCAGCGGCAATCCGGCGCGACGCTTGTCGGAAACTTGTCGCCATACGTATAAAACAGCGCCTGAATACGCAAACACTAGGCCCACGATTACCGTCGTCAGCCCAAATTGTTGAAAACCCAGCAAGGCAGTGGTTGCCCATATACCGGCTGCGATCAAGCCCAGCATAATCGTGCCGCGCGGCGCACGATATAGTCGTGGTGCTTCTGGGGCATCGCGGCGTAGCAACCACACCGCAACGGAGGGCAGCACCAACCCGCCGAACACGTAGGTGAAATTGGTGGCGGCGATCAGCCAAATCGGGTCGCCCAAGTAGAGAAAGAAAAGCGCGAATGTTGCGGTGAATAGTGTGGCGAACCACGGCACATCGGTGTGTGCAGAGCGCCGTGAAAAAATGCGGGGGATCAGGCCGTCCTCAGCAATTTGCGACAATGTTCTGGGTGCACCACATAGCGGTTGCAAGCTGCATAGAAACAGATTGAGCAGCATGAACCATACGGCCACAGCTTTGGCGGCGTTGCCAAATAATGGTGCGAAGGTGGGGCCTAAGACTTGTGCTAGGTCTTTGCTCAACGCCTCAGGTCCCAAGACGCCCAGCCAAATGAGTGGTAGTGGAATAAAAAACAGGCAAGCCATCCCAGCACTGACCCACATGGTGCGGGGTAGGCTTTGTTTGGGATTGACCATTTCGCCCACATGGCAAGCGGCGGTCTCAAAGGCAGGCGCGACGAAGCCAATCAAAAATAACCCTGCCATGATGCTGGTCATGCTGCCGAACCATCCGGCAAACGGGGTGGTCAGGTGCAAATTGGTAGCTTGGTGCCAATCTACAGCGCCAGCGATTACGGGGCTTAAGCCGGAGATAAAGGCCAGCAATGCGGCAAGAGTGGCCATTGGCATGGCGAGCCTCGCCGCCCACGTTACCCCCAGCAGGTTGATGGCGGTGAATAGCAGCACGAAGCCCATCGCAACAGGCATTACCGATAATTGCGGATAGTACCAGTCGTGAATTGCTGTAGCGGCGAGCAATGAACACAAGCCAGCAGTCGGCACCCAGCCCCACCAGTAACAAACGCCAGCCAGGTTGGCCAGCACTGGATTGTAAGGGCGGAAAGCTTCGGCACAAGTGGCAGCGATACCGCCCACGCGGTTGGGGTACATAAGGAGCAATTCAATCCAGCCCGGCACGGCGGCACAGCCAAGCAGCACACCTAAGATCAATAATAGGATAGCTGCACTGCCTTGGCCGGGGATGTCGCCTTGCCCGATGAATAGGGCGGCAAGAATGAAGATGCTCTGATTGCTGCCGCCCATGGCCAACGCGGATGTGCTAAACCAGCCCAGGCTACGGCGGTGTGGAGAGGCGAGCGTTGCTTGTTCCATTTCTGGCATGGGGACTCCTGAATCGCAATCAGTTAAACGTAGATTATTTCAGGATTTTTTTGCTCTTTTGATGCAGTGTAATAGACGTAAGAGCGCCACGTCAAAGCCTAAATTGCTACATTAGGACAATATCAAACGTCTCTTGTCCATAAGTGCTTTCCACCTGCAACGACACGGGCTTGCCGATAAAGTCGGTCAACATCGCCAGCGCTTGCGATTCTTCGTCCAGAAATAAATCTATTACTTTCTGCGAAGCTAGTACACGATATTCCCGAGTGTTGAATTGGCGGGCTTCACGCAGTAGTTCACGCAAGATTTCGTAGCACACAGTCTGCGCGGTTTTCAGCTCGCCACGTCCGGTGCAGCAGGGGCAAGGCTCGCACAGAATGTGCGCCAGGCTCTCTCTGGTGCGTTTGCGTGTCATTTCCACCAAGCCTAAATCTGAAAAGCCATGGATGTTGGTGCGGACGCGGTCTCGCCCCACGGCTTTGTGCAACTCCTCCAGCACCGCAGCTTGATGCGCTTCGTCATCCATATCTATGAAGTCTATGATGATGATACCGCCCAAGTTGCGTAGACGGAGCTGGCGCGCGATGCTGTGTGCGGCTTCCAGATTGGTTTTGAAGATGGTGTCGGCCAGAGTGCGCCCGCCCACAAAGCCGCCGGTGTTGACATCCACAGTGGTGAGCGCCTCGGTTTGGTCGAAGATCAAATAGCCGCCGGATTTCAGCTCTACCTTGCGCGACAAGGCCTTTTCTATCTCGGTTTCTACGCCACGCAAATCAAACAGCGGGCGCTCGCCAGCGTAGTGTTGCAGCTTGGCTAATGTGCCGCTGGCGTAGCGCGTGGCGAATTCCTGCATTTTTTGAAAAGTCTCACGTGAATCCACCAAAATGCTGGTGATTTCATCATTCACATAGTCGCGCAGTGCGCGCATAGGCAAGCTCAGATCTTGGTGTATCAGGGTTTTGGATTCCGCGGATTCGCCATCCTTGACCACGTTTTGCCAAGCTTTGTTGAGGTAATCAACGTCGGCTTTTAATTCCTCATCGGTGGCCGCTTCGGCCAAGGTGCGGATGATAAATCCACCGCTAAAACCTTCTGGTAATAAGCCCGACAGCCTGGCACGTAGCGCCTCGCGTTCGGTTTCATCGGCAATGCGTTGCGAAACACCGATATGTGTTTGCTCTGGCAGATACACTAAAAACCGTCCGGCGATGCTGATTTGCGTGGTGAGTCGTGCACCTTTACTGCCGATGGGGTCTTTGATGACTTGTACGATGAGCGATTGACCTTCACGCAACAACTCTTGTATAGGTTTCTCGTGCGGCTCGCCGTGCTCCAAGATGTCGGCGATGTGCAGAAACGCCGCGCGGTTTAAACCTATTTCCACAAATGCCGATTGCATGCCCGGCAACACACGACACACAGTGCCTTTGTAAATGTTGGACACCAGCCCGGAATGATTGCTGCGCTCGATGTGCAGTTCTTGTACCGCGGCCTCTTCGACGATGGCGACCCGTGTCTCCTGAGGTGTCACATTAATTAAGATTTCTTGTGTCATTCTCGCTTCACAATCTTCACGATAACTGCGTTGACTTCCTCTTCGGCTCGTTGCCGTACCCAATTGTACTGTCTTCCTCGCCTCATCGTTGCCGCCTTGTTCTCGTTTCGCTTGTGAAGCGAGAGGCTCACAGTTTTTTTAATAGATGTGCGGTCTCAAATAAAGGTAAGCCCATCACGCCGGAATAGCTACCCTCGATACGGCTGATAAAAGCGCCAGCTAGGCCTTGAATGGCGTAGGCCCCGGCCTTATCTTTATGCTCGCCGGAGGCCACATAAGCGGCAATCTCTATCTCGCTCAAGGTTGCCATTTGTACGCGCGTTGTAGACAAAAGCACCTTGATTTTGTCTTCGTGTGCCAGTGCAATTCCAGTATGTACCTCATGCCAGCCACCTGACATGGCGCGTAGCATGGCCGCTGCGTCATTATCATCTTCTGGTTTGCCGAGGATGTTGCCATTAACGCACACTGTGGTGTCAGCCGCCAACACGGGCAGTACGGGTAAATTGTTGATGGCGATTATCTTGACGCAGGCCTCGGCCTTCTCCCGCGCCAAGCGTTGCACATAGGCTTCAGGAGACTCATTGGGGGGTACGCTTTCATCAATATCAGAAGGCAGAACTTCGAAACTCACGCCGATCTGTTGCAGCAATTCACCACGGCGCGGCGAGCGGGAAGCGAGGTAGATTTTTAGCATAATGCAGGCGCAGTTTAGGTTGCAGAGGATACTAACTGATTCAAGCTGAATTCAAAAGCAAGATTCGGAGTGTGCCATCGTTGAGTGACTGCTAAAGTTTGGGTCGCTTTAAGAATTCCGAGGACTCGACATGAAATTCGTAACCAAGACTGAACGACACTCAGCCAAAGTAGCGGAAGCTTGCCGCTTGATCGAGCAGGCGGCTGAATGAAGATCATCGAATCTGTACCTTCTTCCAAAGTAGTGCTGAAACTTGATTTCCTGAAACCATTTGAAGGCCACAACACCGCTGAATTCACCATGGAGCCTCAAGGCAGCTCTACCAAGGTCACCTGGGCGATGTTTGGCCCCAACAGATTCATGGGGAAGGTGATGAGTGTGATGATTGACTGCGACAAAATGGTGGGCAATGATTTTGAAGTGGGTCTGGCCAATTTGAAAACCATCTCAGAAAAACCCTAGTCTTTGATTTGTGGATTTATACAAATCCAAGGCTCGTAAGCGCATTACGGCATGGTCAACAATCGGTGCTGGATAATCGCGGCCTATCACCACCTCTATGGCTTGCTGCCGGGATGTAGGCATATTCCACGGCGCGTGGATTTCCTTGGCATCGCAGGCTGCCAACTCCGGCACATATTTGCGGATGAATTTGCCTTCTGCGTCGAATTTTTCTGATTGCGTGACGGGATTGAAAATACGAAACCACGGCTGTGCGTCGCATCCGGTTGAGGCCGCCCACTGCCACCCACCATTATTGGCACTCAGGTCGAAATCCAGCAATTTTTGTGCGAAGTAGGCCTCGCCTTTGCGCCAATCTACTAGCAAATCTTTCACCAAAAAACTGGCGGCCACCATGCGTAACCGATTGTGCATATAGCCTGTTTGATTGAGCTGGCGCATGGCAGCATCCACCAGCGGATAACCGGTGTGGCCTTCGCACCACGCAGCAAAATAATCTCCATGCTCAGGCCACGGAATGGCATTGAATTCCGGCTTGAAAGCGGCGCCATTAGCCACGCGCGGATGGTGATGCAAAATCATGAAATAAAAATCGCGCCAGATGAGTTCTGAAAGCCAGGTCTCCGCTCCGGCATTGTGAAAAGCCCAGGCGTGGCCTGCCAACGCCCGGATGGAAATCGTGCCGAAGCGTAAGTGAGTAGATAGGTACGAAACCCCCTTCACCGCCGGAAAATTCCGCGCATCGCGGTAGTGTTCCATGCGCTGGGAAAAATCCTCAAACAAAGCGCTCGCGCCCGACATGCCTGTGGGAATTTTTAAGGTCATCTCCACAAAACCCATGCTGGATAAGCTTGGCGACTGGGTTGAAGAAGGCGCAAGGTGGTGCAGGTATTTCTCTACCGGATAAGGTTTCAGATAAAACGGTGTCAGGTGCTTTAACCACGCATTTTTGTACGGCGTAAACACGCTATAAGGCCGATTTTCCTGACTCAACACCTCATCCTGTTCAAAAATGATCTGATCTTTGAAGGTGTGGAATTGAATGTTAGAGAGTCTTAGTTCTGCCGCTACGGCTGCATCGCGGGCTAGTGCAGAGGGTTCGTAATCGCGGTTGGTGTAAACCGCTGTAACACCCAATTCACGCGCTAGTTGCGGAATCAGCTCATGCGTTTTGCCATACTGCACAATCAAACCGCCACCTTTAGATGCCAGACTCTCGGTCAATTCACGTACGCTGTGCCAGATAAACACCACGCGGCGGTCGGTCTTGTCGGTGAGCAAATCTAAGATTTCAGTATCAAATATGAATACGCAATAGACTTGAGTGGAGGACTTAAGCGCGTGATACAAGGCCGCGTGGTCGTCATCACGCAAATCGCGACGAAACCAAACCAGCGATTTTGTCATAGGCTGATTCTTGACATCTTTAACGCGGAACACGCCATAAATACCAAGCGGCGATGGTGCGATAGGGGCTCCATGCTTGTCCTATTATCGCCAATTGTTTGGGGGTAGGTGCTTTTTCAAGCGACTTCAGCCGTTTGTAGCCTTCCTTTACGGCAAAGTCGTCCACGGGCAGTATATCCATACGTTCTAGCGTGAATATCAGTAACATTTCCACCGTCCAGCGTCCTATGCCTTTGAGCGTGACCAGTCGAGAAATCAGTTCCTCGTCTGTCATCGCGTCGGCTTCATCTCGTGTGGGAACCAAACCTATTAACTTGCCTTGTGCGATGCCTTGGATGGTGGCTATTTTGCTGGCAGAGAATCCGCAAGCGCGGAGTTGGTCGAATTCAGTAGCAACCAACTGTTCTGGCTGAGGAAACTGGCCTGCATAAAGATTCAGCATTCTGCCAAGAATAGCTTCTGCGGCACGTGCGTGGAGTTGTTGGTAGGCTACTGCCTTAACCAGTGCCTCATAGGGGTCTCGCTCAGGCTCTGGTGCAAAAGTACAAGGCCCGACAGCTTGTACCAAGTCTGCCCAGTCGGTATCTATGTGGGATAAAAAATCTTCGGCTAGCTGGGTATTCATGGTGTCATTATCTATCGTGGGACTATTCCGCGCGAACCAAAAAATTCTTCCATCAGAAAGTTCTCCAGAAAGGCGCTATCCTGCGGTCTTGCCGATAAACTGACCACTTGGCCAAGACGCTGTGATGTCCAGTTGAAGTCACTGTTATCGCCATAGTAGTAACGGCGGATAATTTCTATCATTTTTCGCACCATGGCGTGTTCTACGTCGGTGTTAAGGTCTGCATCAACCGCATATACTTCTCGCCGCGCATAGCTGAATTCATTCTTCCATCCACGAAAATCAAAGACGATAGTGCGCCTATCCCAGCTGATGATATTGAATATGCCGTTGGTGCCGGAGGGTGGTCGCCTTAGACTGGCTATTCGCGCAGCCTCTTCTGAAGATTCACGCGCGGTAGCTTCTTCATTGATGGCGCTGGGATCTCCCGCTAAACGGTGACGTTCCTTAGCCGCAGCCATGTACGAGGCCATGTCAGCATATTTTTCTACAGCGGGAGGTGCTGGTTTGGGCGGCACTATTTTAGGCGGCGCTAGAGCTTGCTGTGGTGCGGGTTTGGGAAGTGTTGGAACGGATGTTGCCGAAGGAGCAGGTGCTTCTTTAGGCGGCGCAGGTGCTACGATAGGCGGCGCTTTAGCTATCTTGATACGTGGAGATTGCGTGCGTGGTTCTTTGACTGATTCTTTGGGGGATTCTGGAGATGGCAGTTCCAGTGTCACATCCATAGACTGCTCTTGTTCTGCAGTGGGTGGATTGGGTTTCAGCAGGTCGTAATAGCTCAACAAAAACAGGATCAGCACATGCACCAGCAACGACGCGATAGTCGCAATACTGACATTGCGGTTGATGCGTATCTGGATATAAGGTTCAGTGCTGCGACTCAAATCTAAGCTCTTAAACGTAGCGTCAACCCTTTGAGAAAGTAGCGCAGAATCTGGTCGCCACAGGCGCGGTAGTTGCTGTGGCCTGGTTTTCTGAATAAGGCACTGAGTTCGGGTTTGGAAATTTGGTAGTCGGCCTTGGCGAAGATTTCGTGCATGTCTAGGTCTTTCAACTCAAATGCCACGCGCAGTTTTTTCAGTATGATGTTATTGCTGATGTTCTTTTCAGGTTTGAAATCTGGGTCGGAAATTTCCTTGTTTTCCCCGCGCTTAAAGGTCACCAGACCATTCAAAAATCCCAGCATGATCGTATCCATACATGCTTGGTAGCCTTCATCCTCCTCACCACGCAAAAAACTGGCGATGTCGGCTGGAGTGATGTCTTGCTCACCCAGCTTGAAGATTTTCACCATTGCTGGTTCGCTCATATCCAGCATATAGCGCAGACTTCTCAATACGTCGTTGTTGTTCAAAACTTTGATTCCTCAACCCTGATTTGTTGAGGGCATTATAGCTTTGTCGGGAGCGTTACAAATTCAATTCGCTCAAACTAGGGTGGTCATCCGGGCGTCGCCCTTGCGGCCAGTGGAATTTGCGTTCGGATTCATTGATGGCGAGGTCGTTGATGCTGGCATAACGCTTTTGCATCAGGCCATTTGAATCAAATTCCCAATTTTCATTACCATAAGAGCGAAACCAGTTGCCGTCAGCATCATGCCACTCGTAGGCAAATCGCACCGCAATACGATTACCGTCGAATGCCCATAGCTCCTTGATCAGTCTATATTCCAGTTCTTTTTGCCACTTGCGAGTGAGAAACTCGACAATCTGCTCGCGCCCGCGCGGGAATTCGGCGCGGTTGCGCCACACGCTGTCCGGGGTATAGGCCAGCGAGACCCGTACCGGGTCGCGGCTGTTCCAGCCATCTTCCGCCATGCGTACCTTTTGTATGGCGGTTTCGCGCGTGAAGGGCGGCAAGGGTGGGCGTGCTTCGCTGTTTTGGCTTATGGTTAACTCCTTAGGACATTCCTTATAATGTTGAAGTCAGGTTTCCAGTACCACAAATGCTACCGCCAGCGCTTTTTCATCACTGATGGAAACATGTTGTTGGCTGATGTTTTTTTCTGCGACCAAAGCTTGCAACACTGGGGCGAGAACGAATAAGGGTTTGCCTAAAGTGTCGTGGGAAATACCAATGCTCTGCATCGTCGCCGGAGCGCGCACGCCGGTACCCAGTGCCTTGGCGAAAGCTTCCTTGGCGGCGAAGCGTTTGGCGAGGAATCTGGCCTGGGTGTGGGATTGTTGAAACTCGGCGAATTCGGTTTCGGTCAGAATGCGCTTGGCAAAGGCCGCACCGTGGCGGCTTAGCGCTTGCTCTATCCTTGAAACTTCTACGATGTCGGTGCCGATGCCGTAAATCATGATAAGCAAGGGAGGGGGGAAGGGGGAAGGAAGAAGAGGAAAGTCGCCGAGCAAAACATTACTGTTCGCCTCTGGCGGCACGCATCAGCCGTTTCATCTCGCTCACGGCGTTATCCCAGCCCACAAACAATGCGTGCGCCACGATGGCGTGGCCGATATTGAGTTCTTCTATGCCCGCAATCGCCGCGATGTGTTGCACGTTGTGGTAATGCAGGCCGTGCCCGGCATTGACCGCTAATCCCAGTTTTACGCCATGTGCGGTGGCTTGCTGGATGCGGATGAGTTCAGATTGTTGTTCGGCATCATGGGCTGCATCGGCAAAGGTGCCGGTGTGTAATTCGATGACAGGCGCACCTGCGGCTTTGGCGGCATCCAGTTGCTCGGCATCGGGGGCGATGAACAGTGAAACGCGAATGCCAGCGTCGCCTAGTTTTTTGCAAGCAGCCTGCACTTTGTCGAAATATCGAATCACGTCTAATCCGCCTTCGGTAGTACGTTCTTCGCGGCGCTCCGGCACCAGGCATACGTCCTGTGGCTTGACTTGTAGGGCAATGCCGACCATCTCGTCGGTGACAGCCATTTCCAGATTCATGCGTGTTTGCAGCGTGGCTTTTAAGGCGTGTACGTCTACATCTTGGATGTGGCGGCGGTCTTCACGCAAATGCAGGGTGATCGAGTCAGCACCGGATTGCTCGGCACGCAAAGCGGCTTGTACCACGCTGGGGTAGCGCGTGCTGCGTGCCTGGCGGATAGTGGCCACGTGGTCTATGTTGACGCCTAGTTTGATCATTCTGCGAATCTCTCAAGTGGTTCGATACATTTCCCGTTCGCCCTGAGTAGGCGGCGAAGCCGCCATATCGAAGGAGCGAACGGGAAACACTCACCACGAACGGGTAGTTTACAACTGCTGTAAATCTATTAAAAGTTGCCTAGTATGCAAGGGCTTATCCCCCAAATAGTGGCTGATTAGCGTCCGCATCAGTTGTTTGCTTTGTTGCTGGGTTTGCGCGTCGGCGTAGTTGTCTGCGGCCATGTCCAGCAAAGTTTTGCCTGCCAATTGTACACCCGCTAGCCGCATATCCAGTACCGCGCCGCGTTCTGGCACGAACATATATTGCGCTTGCGGCTCAATGCCTAAGCCATTTTCAGCGTTATGGGTAAGCGGCATGGCATAGCCCAGCTCTTGCAGCAAACGTACCTCAAAACGGCGTAGCACGATGGTCTGCGCCTCGTCTTTTGCCAGTGCGCCCAGTGCCGACTCGTAATACTCAAACAAGGCTTCGTGCGCGTCTTCGCGCGGCAACAGGCGCAGCATGAGTTCATTCAGGTAAAAGCCGCACATCAGCGCTTGGCCATGCAGCATGTGCAAGCCGCCGCGCCATTCTGCGCCGTGCAAAGTACGCAATTCGGATTTGCCCGACCAGCTCGCCAGCAAAGGTTGAAATGATTGCAACATGCCGCGCATGGCCGAGCGCGGACGCCTGGCACCTTTGGCAATGGCGGCAACACGCCCAAAATTGCGTGTGAATAATTCCACCACCAAGCTGGTTTCCAGATAGGGGTAGGTGTGCAGTACGTAAACTGGCTGATGGTCTTGACGGGCAACGGGTGAAGTCATTGAAACGCAATGATACACCGCCAGCCTTGCCGAAAGTGGCGTGGCACGTTAAAGTAACGCCAGTTTTCTAACCAAGGAACAACACCCCATGTGGAACATTATTCAAGCGGCTGGTTGGCCGATTTGGCCGTTGTTGATAGCCTCTGTCGTGACGTTGGCAATTATTGGCGAGCGTTTATTTTCATTACGTGTCAGCATGGTTGCGCCCAAGACGCTACTGCCAGAGGTACAGGAATGGCTGAAAAAGGGCGGAGTGAGTAAGGATGTTTGTACGCGCCTAGAGCAACATTCGCCACTGGGTCAGATTTTCGCTAGTGCCTTGCGCAACGAAAAAGCGTCACGCGAGGTGATGAAGGAGGCGATTGAGGAAACCGGGCGCGCCGTCACCCATGATTTGGAGCGCTATCTGAATACTTTGGGAACCATCGCTACCATCAGCCCGTTGCTAGGTTTGCTGGGTACGGTGATAGGGATGGTGGAATTGTTTGGCGCTTTCACCGCCACCGGCCACGACGTGGCGCAATTTGCACGCGGTATTTCGGTGGCACTTTACAACACGGCGATGGGTATCGTGGTAGCGGTGCCTAGCATGATTTTCTATCGTCATTTCCGTGGGCGTATCAACGGCCTGATTGTGGAAATGGAGCAGGAAGCCATCAAGCTGGTCGAGATTCTTCACGGCGAGCGCAAATAATGAATGCCTCAGAAAATTCATTCTGCGGGCGCATCGCCGCGTTGCGCGGTGCTCGCCCCCTTGCCGTACTAGGTGTACTGTCTTCGGGTTCTGCGCTCCGTGCGTCTTGCGCTGCAACCCGCACAATAAATTTTCTGGGGCACTCATAATGGACTTCCGTCGTGGCAGACAGAGCGAAGAGCTGGAAATAAACCTAGTACCGTTAATAGACGTGCTGCTGGTCATTATCATATTTTTGGTGGTAAGTGCCACATTTTCGCGTTTAAGCGAACTCAAAATTAGCCTGCCTACTGCGGTCGCCAATCCACAGCAGAATAAGCCGTTGGTGATTAGCGTGGCGATAGATGCTGGTGGTCACACCCAGATTAACAAAATAGACGTACCCAAAACCACGGTGGCTGAGCTGACCTTGGCCTTGCGTAAGGCAGCAACGCAGGGGAAAGACCCTACTATAGTCATCGCTGCGGATGCTAAAACCACGCATCAGTCGGTTATCAACGTGATGGAGGCGGCTCGTCAAGCGGGTTTGTCGCACATCACCTTTGCCACGCAAAATCCTAGTTCATAATTATCGGCCTCAAAGGCCATATCTGAGCGAAACTTTCATGCCCGCTACCGCTCAAGACACCAAAACCATTTACGCGAGGTTGTTGCGTCGTGCGCTAAAACACTGGCCAGTGTTTCTGCTGTCTGTCGGCGCGTTGACAATCTATTCCGCTACCAATACTGGCTTTTTAGCCGTCATCAAACTGGTCACGGATCAGGGTTTTGTGCATAAAGACCCTAGTAAATTATCGGTATTGCCATGGATGATGTTTGGGCTATTGACGATACGCGCGTTTTCCAACTTCACTGCCAATTTTTCTATGCGCTGGCTTGCAAGACGTGTAGTGGAGGCGTTGCGGTTGGATGCTTTTGAGCATTTGATGTCCATGCCGGTAAGCTTTTTCGATGCCAATTCGGTGGGGGTGCTCACCGCCAAACTTACCTACGATACCGAGCAGGTGGCGAATGCTTCCACCCGCGTGTTTGTGAGCATCATTCGTGACACGCTGACCATCATCGGTATGGTGGGCTATATGCTGTATCTGGACTGGCGCTTAACTTCGGTGTTCTTGTTTATGTTGCCCGTGATGGCTATTTACATGCGTAAAAGAACGCCGCTGGTGCGCGCTGCCGGTAAAGAGGGACAAACCACGATGGGCGGTATGACGCAAGCCATAGAAGAAGCTATCAGCGGACAACGCGTAGTGAAAATTTTTGGTGGCGCAGCGTATGAAAACGAGCGTTTCGCCAAGGTCGTCGCGCTCAATCGTCGCACCATGATACGTTTGAGTCGCATGTCTGGTAGCAACAGTATGGTGGTGGAGCTAATCGCTGCCGTGACCTTGTCGGCAGTGGTCTATTACACGGTGGGCAAGTTTAGCGCTGGCGAATTTGCAGCGTTTATCAGTGCGGTGATGATGCTTATTGCGCCCATTAAAAGTATCACGGGTTTGAACGAAGATATACAAATGGGGATGGCGGGTGCACAAAGCGTATTTGAGCTGATAGATCGTGTAGCAGAGGCAGATGTGGGCAATCGTCCTATCACCCGCAGTCAAGGACAAATCAGCTTCAAGCAGGTGACTTTGCGCTACGACAATGCCCAGCGGGATGCGCTACACAATATCAACATTGACATACACTCTGGCGAGAAAGTCGCGTTGGTAGGCAAATCCGGTGGTGGCAAGTCTTCGCTGGTAAACCTATTGCCACGCTTTTATGCCTTGCAACAGGGTGAGATTTTGCTTGACGGCATTAATATCCGCGATTTTGCGTTGGCTGATTTACGCGCCCAGTTTGCACTGGTGAGCCAAGAAGTGGTGTTATTCAACGACAATATACGCAACAACATCGCCTATGGTGCTTTGCGTGGTGTGAGCGATGAAGAGGTGATTAAAGCCGCTGAAGCTGCCTATGCTTGGGAATTCATTCAGCAATTGCCCAATGGCTTGTATAGCGAGATCGGTGACCGCGGTGTGCGACTTTCCGGCGGGCAGCGCCAACGGCTAGCTATTGCTAGAGCCATCCTCAAAGACGCGCCCATTTTACTGCTGGACGAAGCGACATCGGCGCTAGATACCGAATCGGAAAAACACGTGCAAGCAGCGCTGGATAGACTGATGCAGAATCGCACCACGCTCATCATTGCACACCGGCTTTCCACCATAGAAAACGCTGACCGCATTTTGGTGATGGAGCAGGGGAGTATTGTGGAGCAAGGCTCGCACCACGAGCTATTGACCCAAGAAGGAATTTATACTTCGCTTTATCGTAGGCAGTTCCAACAGTGAACCAGTGGTTACAAAGTCAGTGGTATCGCCTGAGCATCTGGCACATTTTGTTACTCCCCTTTAGCCTGCTTTTTCTCTTACTCAGCACTTTGCGCCGAGTGGCATTTGGTTTGGGGCTATGCAAAATCATCAGCTTGCCAGTACCCGTCATTGTGGTCGGCAATATCAGCGTAGGTGGTACTGGCAAAACGCCGCTCATTCTGTGGTTGGCAGAATTCCTCACTGAACAAGGTTATCGTCCTGGTATCATCAGTCGCGGTTATGCTGGCCGTGCCAAGCAGCCACAGTCTGTATCTTTGGCGACCGATCCTACTTTGGTGGGCGATGAAGCAGTGCTGCTGGCACAACGTCTCAAGTGTCCGGTGTGGGTGGGTGAAGACCGCGTGGCGGTAGCGCGTGCATTGCTTGTGGCGCGACCTGATTGCAACGTGATTTTGAGTGATGACGGTTTGCAGCATTATCGACTAGGCCGCGACTTAGAGGTGGTAGTGGTGGATGGCTTGCGGCGTTTTGGCAATGGTTTTGTGCTGCCCGCCGGGCCTTTGCGTGAGCCACAACAACGCTTGCAGTGTGTGGACGCAGTGGTAGTCAATGATGGGAAAGTGACGGAAAACGAATACTCTATGTCGCTGCAAGGGCGAACGTTTCGCAATGTGAGCGATATAGAGGCCTTCGCCGATGCCGATGATTTTTCTGATCAACACTGCCACGCTGTCGCTGGAATCGGCCATCCGTCACGCTTTTTCAACCATCTGCGCGGTTTGGGCTTGAGTGTGGTGGAACACCCCTTTCTCGACCACCATGCTTACGTTCCACAGGATTTGCAATTCGACGATAGCGCGGCGATACTCATGACCGAGAAAGACGCAGTGAAATGCCACACATTTGCGCCGCCAAAATGCTGGTTCTTACGTGTGGATGCCATGTTGGATTCCGCTTTTGGCGAGATTATATTAGAGCGATTGAGAGAGTTAGAAAATGGACGCAAAACTACTTGAAATTTTAGTCTGCCCGATTTGCAAAAGCCCGATGGTGTACAAAAAACAACAGCAAGAGCTTATTTGCAAGCCTTGTCGGCTAGCCTACGCGGTGAAAGATGATATTCCAGTGATGCTGGAAGACGAAGCGCGTAAATTGCCAGCGACGGAAGAAGTGTAACTTTGAACTTCAAAGTCGTCATTCCTGCAAGATATGCGTCCACGCGTTTGCCGCAAAAACCATTGGCGGATATTGCGGGTAAGCCCATGGTAGTGCGCGTGGCGGAGCAGGCAGTCAAAAGCGGCGCATCTGAAGTATGGGTGGCGGTGGATCATCGCGCCATTTTTGATGCGGTGAGTGAGCATGGGTTTAATGCAGTGATGACGAGCGAAGATCACGTTTCTGGCACCGACCGTATCGCGGAAGTGGCTGCGGCACATGGTTGGGCGGATGATGTGATTGTGGTCAATGTGCAAGGCGACGAGCCGCTAATTGCGCCGGAGTTGATTTCTTTGGTGGCGCAGGATTTGCAGCAGCATCCCGATGCGGCAATAGCGACGGCCTGTCACGTTATCCATAATGTCGCCGAGATGATGAACCCCAATGTGGTCAAGGTGGTGCTGGACAAAAACGGCTACGCACTGTACTTCAGCCGCGCGCCGATTCCCTATGCGCGGGATGCTTTTGTATCAGGCGAAAATTTACCAGACAATTTACCTGCCCATCGGCATATCGGCTTGTACGCTTACAGAGCGGAGTTTCTGCATCAATATGCCCATTTACAGCCTGCCAGAATTGAGCGACTTGAGTGTTTAGAACAGTTGCGTGCTTTGTGGCATGGGGTCAAAATTAGCGTCGCGGTTACAGCGAATGCACCCGCGCCAGGTGTGGATACACAGCAGGATTTGGAGGCTGTTAGGGCCTTGTTTGCAATGGAGAGTGAAAGGTAAAACCATGACCGACAGCACCCGTATGTTCAGCTCCGCCGCGGTGGAATCGCAAGGTGGTGCCGACCCTAGCAAGCCCTGCATCATGCTGATTTTCGGCGCGTCAGGCGATTTGACTAAAAGATTACTCGTTCCAGCCTTGTATAACTTGGCTTGCGACGGCTTGTTGTCAGACAATTTTGCAGTATTGGGTAGCGCGATTACCCAAGTTGATACGGATGAGTTCCGTGCCAGCATGAGCAAAGACATCAAGGAATTTCACACCCGCAACCAGTTTGACGATGCTGTGTGGGGCAAACTGGTCAATCGCTTCCATTATCAGGCGGCCTCGTTTGATAGTGTCGAGGATTTCAAAGTGCTGCGTCAGAAGGTGGAAGTACTGGACAAAGAAATGGGAGCCGACGGCAATATCCTCATCTATTTCGCTACCGCGCCCAGTTTTTTTGGCTTGATTTGTGAGAATCTTTCCAAGGCTGGGTTCAAGGAAGGGAAAGGCTGGCGGCGCATTGTTTGCGAAAAACCATTTGGTACAGATACTGAATCGGCGCGTGTACTTAATGCGGCGGTTACTAAGCATTGGGATGAAAGCCAGATATTCCGTGTGGATCATTATCTGGGTAAGGAAACCGTGCAAAATCTGCTGGCTTTCCGCTTTTCCAATGGCATGTTCGAGCCGCTGTGGAACAAGAACTTTATTGATAACATCCAGTTTAACGTGTGTGAAGAAGTGGATGTAGGTTCGCGCGGCGGCTATTACGACAAGTCCGGCGTATTGCGCGATATGATGCAAAACCACATGTTCCAGATGCTGGCCTATTTGTGTATGGAGCCACCTGCTTCGTTCGAGCCGGATGCGGTGCGTAACGAAAAGTCCAAATTGCTGAGTTCGGTGCGGGTTTATAAGCCAGAAGATGTTGCCTGCAATTTTGTGCGTGGCCAATACGGATCGGCCTTCAACGACGAGGGTGCGATGATTAAACCTGGCTATCGTGAGGCGCAGGACGTTGACCCCAAATCTACCACTGAGACTTTCGCCGCTGGCAAATTGCACATTGACAACTGGCGTTGGGAAGGCGTACCTATCTATTTGCGATCCGGCAAAGCACTTTGGAAGCGCGGCACCGAAATCGTGGTCGAATTCAAAAAAGCGCCTGAGGCTATATTCAAAGGTACTGCGGTCAAGAAACTTGCTCCCAACAGGTTGGTGTTTCACATTCAGCCTTATCAGGGCATAGAGTTGCTATTTCAGGCCAAAGTGCCAGGCCCTACCATGAGTCTGCAAAAAGTGGATATGCATTTCAGTTACGGCGATGCGTTCAAGGCTTCGCGCTATACCGGCTATGAAGTGATGATCTATGCTTGCACTAATAACGACGCGACTTTGTTCTCGCGCGGCGATTTGGTGATGGAAGCATGGAAAATCGCTCAACCGATTTTGGACTACTGGAAGAAGACACCTGCGCCGGATTTTCCCAACTATGCACGTGGTACTTGGGGACCAAAAGCAGCAAACGAACTGATAGCTCGCGATGGTCGTCGCTGGTTTGAGGTGGTGACGCCGGACGTGCTGGAGCGCTTGCCATTGTTCAGAGGTGCTGATGCCTTGCTGCTCAAAGCCATTATCATGTCGCTCAATTCCAAAGCGGTCGAAGCTGGCGAAGTCATCATCTACAAAGGCGATATGGCCAACGAGATGTATCTTATCTGTTCCGGTGAAGTGGAAGTGCTGGACGGTGCGGGCGATGTCATCAAAACGCTTAAAGATGGCGATTATTTTGGGGAAATCGGACTATTGATTTCTAGCCCGAGGACTGCCACCATACGTGCCAAGAGTTTGACTGATTTGTACGTATTGGAAAAAACTGACTTTAGCCGCATTCTGCGTGAGTATCCGCAGTTTGCTGACAGCATGTTGAAGGTGGCAAAAGATAGGTACGATTTAACGATTTTGTTGGACCAGCTGATCGGGTAATAGTGTGAAGAATTAACATTGCTGGGAGTACAAAATTAAGGATATACTGCATAAAACTGTAACAAGGCTCAGCCGTAGTGGCTATGGGCTTAGTGCGCTTCATTATCATGCGTTATAGAGCGTGCCTTGTTATTTTTTACACCGTATTGATCATGTCGGTCGCCAGTGCCGATGATAAGGCTGGTGCGGATGCTGCGGCATCTAATGCTGTCGCAAATTCCGCGCAGAACACACCTAAGTTGAATGGGGTAACGCAGGCTTTTGGCAAGATGGGTGTTAAACGCTGCCTGAATCGCATCGAGCAGGTGACCAGTTTTTTGACCACGGGAGCCAGAAGTGGCGTAACGCTATTTACTCCCACAGGCTTGCAGGATAAAGACAGCAGCTTTTTGTCGGTTTCGATGGAAGTGGTTTCTGGCGGTTTGACTTACGCCACTGCGGGGTTTCATCCTAGACAAAATAATGACTGCGGAGGGGTTTACGAGACGGTCACTTACTGGCAGAATCCGTGTGAGATTGTAGTATCCAAAGAGTATGCCCAAATGAAGTCTTTGGGTGCGGTGCTGGATCAGGTGCAAATGCTGCAGGGAGCTGGATCTATAAAGGTTTTTCTGATGCCGGCAGGTTCGGGATGCGTGGCAATAAAAAAAGAAGTGATATTTTAGAATTAAAAGATAGCTAGCTTTTGAGGTTCTTAAAGGTACGTGGATTTAACTAACCGTACAAATTAAATTCTAGGGTTTAATCTGTATCTTAATATATTTATTCATAGATTGGGAGTAACAACAAATGCCAACATTAACTTCATACATAGGAACAATTGCGGCTACAGAAGATGTTTTTACCGCGCTTTCTTTCGCAACCATACAATCAAGAGCGAATGAGAGTGTTGTTGATACTGTTGCTTTCAAGTTCTCATCTCCTGTAGGTCTGCTCGCATACAATACCGGCAGCTTGGCGGCGCCAGTATTGGTGACGTTGACTGCAGCCCAATACACGACAGGAACAGGAGTGCAGATAAAATCTGATGGGGTTTATGTAAATAGCGTCAAAGTCTCATTGGTTACCAGCGTTTATTTTAAATCTGCCGTCACCGACTTCAATGGATCCCAGGGAGCGTTCACGCTTAATGCAGTTGATGCGGGTGGTGTAGTGTCTGTTGGTGGAGTCGTGCTTAGTGCCACCGTGCTCGCAGTCAACGATGCGCCAACCGGCACTAATGAGACCTTATCTATTTCTCAGGCAGGTACCTACACCTTCTCGGCTGCAGATTTTGGTTTTCACCCCGGTGGCGGCGCTGATGAAGCTGCACAGACTCTCACCAACGTCACCATCACCAGCTTGCCTTCTACTGGCTCGCTGAAGTTGGGCGGTGTGGCAGTTTCGGCTAATCAAGTAATTCCTGTCGCTAGCCTTGGTACTCTGGTCTATACGCCAATTGCCAGTGGCACCGCTAGCTTTGGTTTTAAGGTGCAAGACAGCGGTGGTGTCGCTAATGGCGGTGTAGATATCTCAGTAACGGCCAATACTGTCACCTTTAATATCGCAGCCGTTGGTGCTGCACCTGCTGTC
>JANYIK010000176.1 GCA_025362115.1 Methylophilaceae bacterium | reverse complement strand
TCAACCAGACGCTTAGCCTTTTCCAGCACCATTTCTGCCACTTGCACATGGCGCGTGGCGGGCTCGTCAAAGGTGGAGGCGACGACCTCGCCGCGCACGGTACGGGTCATTTCCGTCACTTCTTCTGGGCGTTCATCTATCAACAACACAATCAATTCAACGTCAGGGTGATTAGAGGTAATGGCGTGGGCAATGTGTTGCAGCATCACGGTCTTACCCGATTTCGGGCTGGCTACCAGCAAACCGCGCTGGCCTTTGCCTATCGGGGCAATCATGTCGATCACGCGACCTGTGATGTTTTCATCACTCTTGATATCGCGCTCTAAAATTAATGGCTGGGTTGGAAAAAGCGGAGTTAAGTTCTCAAACAGTATTTTATGTTTAGTGCTGTCTGGAGCTTCACCATTGACGCTATCCACTTTCACTAACGCGAAATAACGCTCACCGTCTTTAGGAGTGCGAATCTCACCGGTGATGGTGTCGCCCGTATGCAGGTTAAATCGGCGAATCTGCGATGGCGATACGTAAATATCGTCCGGCCCCGCTAAGTATGAGCTATCTGGTGAACGTAAAAACCCAAAACCGTCAGAAAGCACTTCCAGCGTGCCGTTACCAAAAATGCTCTCACCTTTTTTGCCTTTGTTTTTGAGCAAGGCAAAGATGAGATCCTGCTTACGCATTCGGTTTGCGCCTTCGATTTCGTTGGCGATGGCCATTTCGACCAATTCGGTGACAGGGGTTTGCTTGAGTTCTGATAGTTGCATAGGGAATAACGGCCTTAATTAGGAAATTGCTGGGGAAGGGATACGACTAGGGAATCTTGGGTTCGGTCAGGTGGGGAGTTTGCGTTTGATGCCGAAACTCCGTTGCTACAACAACTTAACTTGCGAGTTAGACAGAGAGTACGTGCTTTAGATATTGCTGTCAATAAAAGCCGTCAATTGCGATTTAGACAATGCGCCGACTTTGGTGGCTTCAACATTGCCGTTCTTGAATAACATCAGCGTAGGAATGCCACGAATACCATATTTGGGCGGTGTGGCTTGGTTCTCATCAATGTTCAACTTGGCGATTTTGATGCGTCCATCATATTCTTTAACGATGTCTTCCAGTATCGGCGCAATCATTTTGCACGGCCCACACCATTCCGCCCAGTAATCTACCAATACGGGAAGGGTCGATTCCAGCACGTCTTGCTGAAATGATGCGTCGCTTAAATGAATAATCTGCTCACTCATGGGGAACCTCAGTTAATAAATAGTAATAATTCGGGGGCTGTCTGAAATAAACGAAGTGCGTAGTTCTCTGGCGCTATCCTAACCAAAAAAATGCATTTCGTGAAGGACTATCTTAAAACCCCAGCAATTTATTCAGTTTCTTTTTTACTTTGTCTTCCGGTTTTGCTGGCTCTGCCGCCGGAGCAGCCGCGTCCGCTGGTGCCATCGGGGCAGTGACAGGCGTTTTATCTTTAGCCCCTAATAAACCACCCAGCGCCCCCGCTTTGTCGCCACCTATTAGCTGCTGTACCGCTTCGCCTTTGCCACCACCAACCTTTTCCAACAGTTTGCTTTTGGCCAGAGCAGCACCCATACCCGCAAAATCCATGGCGTATTTGGGCGCATCGAAAGTGCCTGTGATTTTGACCGGGATAGTCAAGCCGCTGAGCGAATCCAAATCGGAGCCGCCCTGCCCTTTAAGACTAGCTACCACTGTAGGCTTGGCGAGGTAATTGAGAGTGCTGTTACCTACATCAATATCGCCGCCACCAGTGATGCGGAACAACGGTGCTTTCATGCTGAGATCGTCGTTGTGCGCCACACCGTTTTTGATGCTGAAACTGGCGGTCATCTCACTAAAGTCCGTCTTCTTTTTTTGATCTGCGCCTAAGCTGCTTTGCGGTTTGAGTACATTAATTTTAGATTTGAACTCACGAATACTGCCCGCAATATCTATGCCCTTTACCGCACCATCTGCCAGCACCAGCGCGGCGCTGCCGTTAAGCGCTTTTTTCAGCGCACCAATGGTGCTACCTTGTGTGGACACGTCTAGTTTCAGCGTCCCTTTACCGTCCAGCATATCGTTTTGAATCGCATCTATCAGCAAAGGACCGATGGCGATACCCTTCATTTCTTGTTTCACGGTGATGTTGGGCGTGGTGCGAGCATCTAAATTCAAACTACCCGCCATGCTCCCCTGATACAAATCCGCTGCAAAAGGCGATACCTGCACTAAACCACCACTGGCATTCAAACCCACATTGACGTTGGCAGTTTTTACGTTGGCGATTTTAAGTGTGCCAATTTTGGCCTCGCCCGTAGCGTTTAAGCTTTTTAAAGCGGATAAGTCTATGGGTGCATCTGACTGCGGCTTGGCGGTTGGCTCTTTTTTGCTGATGTAGCGATCAGCATCCAGCTTATCTATCTCGACATTGAAGCTGAATTTCGGGCTTTGAAATTGCGTGATGCCAAGCACCGCCTTGACTTGGCTGTCGTCTACTTTGGCAGAAAACGGATTCAAGCCCACTTTTTCTCCGTCGGCCTTGAGGTCTAAGCGTACGTTAGAGCTTTGAATTTTGCCGTATTTCAAGCTGGCAATCCGCAAGCTACCCTCGGCATTGAGCGTTTTCAACGCCGATAAATCCAACGGTTTAGCTGGCGCAGCAGCCGCTTTGGGGTCACTTGGCGGTACGTAGCGGTCAACATCCACGCGGTCTATGTCCAAGTCAAAGGTATAGAGTGGTTTATCGAAATGGCTGATACCCACACTACCTTTAATTTGACTGTCGTCCACCTTTGCGGATAGCGGATTGACGCTCAAAGTCTGCCCATCGGCCTTTAAGTTTAATGCCAAATTCGCTACGCGATATTTATCATAAGCAATACTACCGACATTGAGTGAACCTTGTGCCAGCAGATTTTTGAGTGCCGATAAGTCAGCCGGCTTGCTGCTGGCGGGTTTGGCGGGTGACCCTAATAATTTGTTTAAATCCAGTTGGTCGGCGGTGAGATTAAACTTCACGCTAGGTTTAGCAAAGCCCGCAACTGCCACGTTGCCTTGGAGTTTGCTGCCATCCACATGGGCATCGAGCGTTATATTCGCCAGCTCTTTTGTTACCTCGGTATGGCTATTGATGTTGAAGCTGGCTTTCATCGCGCCATTCGGTAATGCTGGGTCTTTTACATCAAACTCGCCCGCCAGTTTGGGCAAGTCAAACACCATGTCTTGCAGATTGCCGCTAAACGGTGAGGAGAATTTTCCCGCTATCGTCCGCGCTCCCTGTTTTCCAGTGATTTCACCGGTAATACCAGAGCTTTGAAATGCTTTGGGCGAGCCTTTTAAGTTGGCGATGCTCAATTTAGCACTCATGCTATCGTTACCTTGGGTTTGGATCACGCTAAGATTCGCCTCTTTGCCGCTTACTTCGTCTTTTTGTGCACTTAAATTTGGCGCATCTAGCGCGATTTCTAGCTTTTTGCCTTGAGTAGTGGCGCTGGCGTTGAGCTTCAAGCCATTGATAACAAACTCCAGCGTTTGCGGCTTGGCATCTACGTCGCCACTCAATTTCAAGTCCAGCGCTTTTAATGTAGCCACATCGCCTAACAGCGCCAATTCAAGACCTTTAGCACCATATTGCTGGTGTTCTGCATCGGCTAATAGCGTGCCCTTTATGTGTGTTTGGGTATCCAGTACGGGGTTGTCACCCTTGATGTGAAATTCCGCGTCCAAGTCTATGGGCTGATTTTTTGCGATGTGTCCGGTTTTGATGTTGGCATCGCTGATGCTGAAATGCCGTCCTCCCATTTCATCACTGAGATTCACCGATGCGTTACTGACTACTACGCCATCTATATCAAACTTGATTTGTTCGGATTCTTCTTTGCTCAATAGATCATCAAAGTTGGTCGTGCCATCCTTAAAACGCACGATATTGGCTTTGACACCGTCAATTTTCACCGTATCCACCACTAACTGCTTGCTCAACAAAGGCATCACAGCAACAAATACTTTAGCGCTTTGCATAGAAGCGAACTCTTTATCGCCCTTATGCTCAGAAATGGAAACTTTGCCTAGATCGGCTCCTAACTTAGGCCAGAACGCGAGCTTGATGTCACCCTCGATATTCAGCGTACGTTGTTTTTTCTCCTGCACCATTTTTATGATGAGTGGTTTGTAGTCGTTGGGGTTAAAAGTCGCCGCGATCACCGCGATAGAAATAATCACTAGACCCACCAACCCACCTAAAGCTATCAGGCCATACTTGAGAGTTTTATTCATGATCTATCCATCCGTTACCAAAAGCGAAAATACGCCAAAGCCGCATTGCCAAAATACCACAGAGCCAAGAAAAAAGCGGTAAAGTAGATTACCGTTACCAGCAACCAGAATGTCGCAATAAATACAGCCGTGGACGCGTGATAAGACGGCACCATTGCAACACTTTTACACCAATTTTTACCAACAACCGCCAATTTTTTTCGTTCAACTCTACGGCGCGAATACGCGCTGGCAACTTAGGCACTGCGTTGCCTTGGAGCATTTGCCAGCCCAGAGTAGAAAAGGCAATGCCAGCTAACACAGTAAGAGGTCCTAATGGAATAGGCTGCAAGAAAGGTAATACTAAGATAATGGCAATCAATGCATAGGCAGTGCCGTCCAAAGTATCCATCGCCTCACCAAAACTTAAAGGACGCTGGCCGACTAAATCGGCAAAGCGGTGAAGCGTGATAACCAGTTCATCTTCTTCTTGTTTAAGCATGTAGTTTTACTTCCGGAAATACCAAAGCACTATGCACCCAAACACAATGCGATACCACGCAAACGGGCGAAAATCGTGCTGAGCCACATAGCGCAACAATCTGCGCAGGATGAGTAGCGCGCTGATAAATGCGGTGATAAAACCCACGGCAAACATGGGCAAATCTGCCATGTGCAAATCGTCATAACTTTTGGCCACATCCAGCAAAGTTGCAGCAAACATGATGGGTATCGCCAAAAAAAACGAGAATTCAGTGGCCGTTTTGCGTGACAACTTAAACATCACGCCGCCCAATATGGTTGCCCCTGCTCTTGATACGCCGGGAAATAACG
>JANYIK010000146.1 GCA_025362115.1 Methylophilaceae bacterium | reverse complement strand
GCAAGCCAGAAGTACCAGGCTTTTGGTCGTTAAAAGGGGTGGTAGCAATCATTTGAATATTCATGATGTTCTCGCAAGTTGCTTAGTTAAAGCTTGGTTGACAACCTTAAGTGCAAAACCGATAATCTCGCCCCTTGGGGGAATAGCTCAGCTGGTAGAGCAGCGGACTCTTAATCCGTTTGTCCGGGGTTCGATCCCCCGTTCCCCTACCAGAATTATTATAAACGGCTCGCAGCGATGTGGGCCGTTTTTGTTTCCGGATTTTGTTGGCTATAGACTGAACTTGAGCCTTTACTTGCTACAATCCTTACTTTAATGATGGCTTGGTAAATGATGTCGAAAATTATTGCTTACGATTCAACCCTAAGAGACGGTGCTCAAGCACAGGGAATCTCTTTTTCTGTCGAAGATAAGCTCAAGATCGTAGAAAAACTGGATGAATTGGGCATCGGTTATATCGAGGCTGGAAACCCTAGTTCCAACCCCAAAGATTTGGAGTTTTTTGCCCGTGCGGCAGCACTTAATCTCAAGCATTCCAAGATCATCGCCTTTGGTAGTACCTGCAAGGTGGGTGCGGTGGCTGCAGATGATAAATATCTGCAATCCTTGCTACAGGCCAATACCAGCGCGGTTGCCATTTTCGGCAAAAGTTGGGATTACCAAGTCACCGACATCCTGCGCACCACACTGCCAGAGAATCTGCGCATGATAGGTGACACCATCGCCTATTTGAAAAAACAGGGCAGGGAAGTGGTGTTCGATGCCGAACATTTTTTTGATGGCTACAAAGCCAATGCCGACTACGCCATGCAAACGCTCAAGGCCGCAGCGGATGCCGGGGCGGATGTGCTGTGCTTGTGCGATACCAATGGCGGCACTTTCCCCGATGAGATTTCTACTATCACCCAAAAGGTGGTGCAGCAGTTCGACACGGCCATCGGCATCCATTGCCATAACGATTCCGAGATGGCGGTGGCCAATTCGGTCGCTGCGGTGCAGGCCGGGGCGGTGCAGGTGCAAGGCACCATCAACGGTATTGGCGAGCGCTGCGGCAACGCCAACCTGTGCTCCATCATCCCCAATTTGCAACTCAAGTTGGGTCTGGACTGCATCCCGTCTAAAAATATGGATCATTTGACAGGGGTCGCCCGTTTCGTCAGCGAGGTCGCCAATATGCCGTTCAACGACAGGGCGGCTTATGTGGGCGACGATGCCTTTTCGCACAAGGGCGGCATGCATATTGATGCTGTGAGTAAGGACCCTGCTTCATACGAACATATCAACCCGGAGCAGGTGGGCAACGCGCGCCACATCCTGATGTCCGAGGTGGCAGGCCGTAGCGCGCTGCTCTCTAGGATCAACGCAGTAGACGCTTCCCTCAAAAAGGATTCGCCCGAAACCAAGCGTATCCTTGATCACTTGAAGGCGCTGGAACACAAGGGTTACCAGTTCGAGGGCGCAGAGAGCTCGCTGCAACTGCTGATCTGCAAATTGCTTGGAAAACACAAGCCGTTTTTTGAACTCAAGGAATACAAGGTCAGCATCGTCGAACCTTCGGTGAATGGCATCAATTCTTCCGCCATGATCAAGATATTGGTCGAAGGACAGGAGGAGATTATGGCGGCAGAAGGCGATGGCCCGGTCAACGCATTGGACAGCGCCTTGCGCAAGGCTCTGGAACGCTTCTATCCCGCCATCAAGGAAGTCAAACTGACCGACTACAAGGTGCGGGTGCTGGATTCAAACAAAGCCACCGCCGCCAAGGTGAGGGTGCTTATCGAATCTTCCGACTCTCACGAGAGCTGGACGACGATAGGCGTTTCGACCGACATCATTGACGCTTCATGGCGGGCGCTGATTGACTCCATCGAATTTAAGCTGATGCGGGATTTAAGTCGTAATTAACTTTTTCGGTCTGGGGTTAGCAATACCAACTTAAGCTGTTCCTGCTCCACCGGGCGCAACGTCACTTGCTGGTAATTGATCAATCCGCGTTTGGGATGGTTGAAGGCACGTTGTCCACCCTGGCGTTCCAGCACGTCATGTTGCTGCCAATAACGGTCGAAATCCACGCTGCTTTGCGATAACTCTGTCACCAGTCTTTGCAGTCCCGGTTCTTCCAGCCTGCCACGGCAATCGGCGCGGAACTCGGCTACCAGCCTTCTTGCGCGCACTTCCCAATTAACCACGAATTGCCTTGCATCAGGGTTGAGGAATACGAATCGCAGCAGATTGGGCAAGGGCTCATCCTTTGCTCTTGGCTGGGTTTTTTCCTGATCTAGCCATCCGGAAAATAATTCTTCAGCGCCCTTGTTCCAAGCCAGCAAATCCCAGGTGCGGCCCATGATATAAGTGGGAATCTGAATATCGGCGAGCATGGCGACTAGTATCTCAGGCGCAGTGTCTTCTTCCATCTCTGTGCCGCGTGGGTCGCGCCGACCAGCCATCTCAAACAGATAGTCGCGTTCGGAGCGGGAGAGTTTGAGTACTTCGCATAATCTGCCCAATGCTTCGGCGGAAACATTGACCTCGCGGCCTTGCTCTATCCAGGTATACCAAGTGGGGCTGATGCCAGAAAGTTGCGCGACCTCTTCTCGGCGCAAACCCTGGGTGCGGCGGCGATTGCCCGCAGGGAAGCCGAATGCTTCCGGTGCGCAACGCTGCCTTAGCACTGCTAAAAAAGCACCTAATTCTTTGCGTCTTGTATCCATTTTCTTCCTTTGCTA
>JANYIK010000137.1 GCA_025362115.1 Methylophilaceae bacterium | reverse complement strand
TTACAGCACTAGACATACAAAACGGGGCAAGCTCTGCGCTCACCCCGTTTTTAACCTGCCGAATTATAGCTCAAGTCACGCCTGCAATCAACGCGATTTGCGCTCAGAATTTTGCCGCAACCAAGCGGCAAAATCGGTTTCGTTGAGTTCTCCGGCGGCGAGATTCAGCATGGTAATAGTCGCATTCACCTGTGTAGCCTTAAGGCGGTATCCGTTCAAAAACAAAAACAAACCCACCGCCAAAAATGCCGCACGCTTATTACCATCCACAAAAGCATGGTTTTGCGCCAAACCACTGCCGTAAGCTGCCGCCAAATCCGCCACATCCGGCTCGCCATAAGCCGCCAAATTTACCGCCCGCGCTAAAGCGGAATCCAGCAAACCCTCATCTCTAATGCCGGAAGCGCCTCCATGAAGGGTGAGGCTCTCATCATGCAACACCAACAGCGAGCTTTTATCTATCCACTTCCACATGCGCCAAAGCTACTTAGCCAAGGCGTTGAACGTATCACGATATTCACGCATGAATTCGCGGCCAGCATCTACTTGCTCTTCAAACGTAGGGTCTTGCGGCGTGATAGTAATTGCCCCCGGCGCGTCAGTCATATAGACGGTATCGCCTTTTTCCAACTTCAAACGCGCCAATACTTCCTTGGGCAGCACAACGCCAACGGAATTGCCGATCTGGGTGAGTCGCATCGCTTGCATGGTGTTGCTCCTTAGCATTTAAGTTATAACAATAGTTATAATACGCCTCAAGTCATCACCAAGCAAGGCTAGCGATGCCGCCCGCCGGAACGATGCGATGCGCCACGATTGCCGCCCGCAGTCGCAGGTTTTTGCCCTGTTCTCGGCTGTGCCTGATTGCCATTCGCGCCGCGTAGCGGGTTACGTCCATGCCCCTGGCGTTGACCACGATTCTGTCCATTCAAAATCGGTTCCGGTTTGGCGTTCAAATCAGGCTCGAATCCGGGAACAATCTCCTTGGGCAACTCGCGTTTGGTCACGCGCTCGATGTCCTTGAGCAGCTTGTGCTCATCCACGCACACCAGCGAGATCGCCTCCCCTTCCGAGCCTGCACGACCGGTACGACCTATGCGATGCACATAGTCTTCCGGAACATTGGGCAGCTCGTAATTGACGACGTGAGGTAACTCAATAATATCAATACCGCGGGCGGCGATATCGGTGGCCACCAGCACTTGCAAGCTACCGTCCTTGAATTCCTTCAGCGCCTTGGTACGGGCACTTTGGCTCTTGTTGCCGTGGATAGCGAGAGCCGGGATTCCGCCCTTATCCAGTTGTTCCGCCAAGCGATTGGCGCCATGCTTGGTGCGGGTAAACACCAGCACCTGATGCCAATCGTGTTGCTTGATGAGATGCGCCAATAGATCGCGTTTCTTTTCACGGTCAACCAGATAGATTTTTTGCGAAATCAGCTCTGCAGTCGCATTGCGACGTGCTACTTCTATCATCGCCGGGTTATCCAACAGGTTATCCGCCAGTATCTTAATCTCATCAGAGAAGGTCGCCGAGAACAGCAAGTTCTGGCGTTTCTTTGGCAACAGCGCCAATATCTTCTTGATGTCGCGGATGAAACCCATATCCAGCATCCTGTCGGCTTCGTCCAGCACCAGAATCTCAACTTGCGACAAGTTCAAGGTACGTTGGCCGATATGATCCAGCAGACGGCCAGGGGTCGCCACCAGGATATCCACGCGGCTACGCAGCCTGGCGATCTGCGGGTTGATGTTGACGCCGCCGAACATCACCATGCTGTTGAGTTTGAGATATTTGCCATACTCGCGCACGCTCTCTTCCACCTGTGCCGCCAGTTCGCGGGTTGGGGTCAAAATCAAAGCACGCACCGGCGGACGACCTTCGGATGGGCCCTTGATAGATTTGTCAGAAAGCCTATGCAGGATAGGCAAGGTAAAACCAGCGGTTTTTCCAGTGCCGGTCTGTGCGCCGGCCAGCAGATCGCCACCGGATAACACGGCGGGAATAGCTTGGGCTTGTATGGGGGTTGGTTCGGTATAACCGCGCTCGGAAACGGCGCGAACGATTTCCTCGGATAAACCGAGAGATGCAAAAGACATAAAATTCCTAATGGAAAACGTGGCCTAATCGCTCTTAACAAGCGTCAGTCATAAAAAGGCAAACAGGGGTGAAAAACCAGATGTGGTAAGCGGCGCGTAGACTGAAACGGTGGCCGCAGGCGCGCATTGTACTCTATAAAACTGGAAATCTAGCTAAGGATGTTCTGATTTAGTCCGTTCGTGCTGAGTAGTTTTCCATCACCCTTCGATACACCGTGCTCCGCACGGCACTCAGGGCGAACGGAAAACGTATCGAAGCATGAGAAGGACTTAATCAGAGCTTCCCTAACTCGATGCTTTCCTGTAATTCGCTCGGCAACAAAATCGGCACGGAGAACAGGGGTTTTAATTCCAGCAAATCAGCATCTCCACTCACCAATGCATCCGCCTTTGCCGCCAGTGCCAACTGCAAAAATGGCATATCGCCAGCGTCACGGCATTCCGGCAGATTTTCTTGAATTTCCGGCATAGCAACCACCTCGCAATGGGGCAGATAGTCGGCCAGCAATTCTTCTCGATCGGCACTCGACAGTTTGAATTTCGGGTAAGCCAGCACCCGCACCAATTCCGCCGCAGTATCGCGTGAAACCAGAGGAATGAAACGGCGCGCCTGCCAAGCCAAACGTAGCCAAGTCAGGCGGCCATTGGGGAATAACAGAGCGGAAACAACGGTGTTGGTGTCCAGCACTAAACGCGGATGTGACCCCTTAGCCACGCGCCCACTTCACGGCATCCGCCACGTCCTGCTCGTTGATACCTAAACTCGCCAGTTTGGCACGCACAGCATCGGCGCGTTGCAACCGTACCGGAGTCAGCACAATCTGGCCGTTGATTGCTTCTACCTCAAAGTAGGGGCTATCGGCAAAACCGGAGACCACCTCTTTGGGAAGGGTGAGTTGGTTTTTGGAAGTAAGTTTGGCAAGCATGATGATTTCCAAATAAAGGAAGTAAGGAAATCTTACTTTAGAAATTGTGATTTGGCAACGACCTTGCTGAGAAGGCTGCTAAATCAACATTGATTCGTTGTAACTGAAACGACTCGTTTCAGCCGGAAAAACTAGCGCAATGCTACAGGGTTTGGCTGAACGCGCGGTGCAGCATGGATTGGAACAGCCGCTCGGTCTCCCTGCGGCTGGCGGTCTGCTCGGCTTGCAGGGCGCGAATTTCGGCGACACGGCGGGCGAATTCCTGCTGCAGCGGGAGCGGGGGAAGTGGAATCGCGACTTTTCGTAGTTCGGCCTGCCTGATTCCACGGACAGTCGAACCTGTAGCCCTTTCTTCAATTTGTTTCCAAACTAAAGGCATCTTGAGCGCTGCCATGAAATAACGACCATCGAGAATGGCTGCTCGTGGACGCATCAAAAGGATTCGTTGGGCCAAAGCAATCCGTATATCTTCGACCATCGCAACCTCACCGAGCGGAGCCTCCATTGTGAAGAGAATATCACCTGCCTGTGGCAATCCTCTTCTCATCCAAGAGTCGTAAGCTTCTTCTGCAATAAATTCTGTAGCCGGTAGAATGTGCCCGCCCTTCACAATTTTTGCAGTTACCAGAGGGACGCCGGCTATAGTCTTTTGAGGTGTCTTTCCTCGATAGTCAATGAACTGCTCAATAGTTTCCTCAATGGTCTTGGTTGGATAATCAGCGCCAATATCGCCGAACATTTCATGGAACAGGGCAGGAATGAGGTCGTCGGTGCGGCGGTCAGCGGCTGCGCGCAGCTTGCGCAGTTCGTCCGCCTCATCCAGCAGCTTCACGATGCGCTCCTGCTCGACGAGCGGCGGCACAGGAATTAGAGTTCTCTCGAACGGCCCTTTGGTGATGTGCTTCATCGTTGCTCCGTGTGTCTTGGAACGAAGTTCATCCATCACGGACTTGAGCGCATAAAAAAGGTATGG
This sequence comes from Methylophilaceae bacterium, assembly GCA_025362115.1. Lineage (GTDB taxonomy): Bacteria > Pseudomonadota > Gammaproteobacteria > Burkholderiales > Methylophilaceae > CAILHX01. The sequence continues at coordinate 1,770 of JANYIK010000137.1, read as the reverse complement.
CTTAGAAATTTGTGCCGAATCTGGAGCGACGCGAAATATATGCTGGTTGAGAACTGCATTGCCTCTGTTCTAAACAAACACATCGAGCGAGGCTGACCATGAAACCAATAGTTCGCCATCTTTGACAGCGTGACGTTCGTCAAACATGCCCCCGAAGAAATTGGCAGGAGCTGTTGGGTTGGTTAAATTTTGTATTCGGATTATTGGAACGCCTGCTTCCGACCAGTCACTCGGCTTAAAGGCACGTCCATTAATGAACTCGGCAACCTCGCCTAATGGCTTCATTACTACCTGTTTCATTTGCCGCTGATTTCGGCGAGCAACGCATTACCGCGACTAACGATTTCGTCTTCCAGCCTGAGCACGTCGGCGAGAATCTGCGCCGGGGCGTCGTGTTCCACGGCTTCTGCGTTGACCGGCTTGTAGCGCCCGTTAGCTAGGCTCCAGTCGTTTTCCTTTATTTTCTCGATCGCTACGCGGTAGCTGTTAGGGCCTTCGCTGCGCTCCGGCCATTTGGCAAGCGCATCGGGGATGTCGTTGGCGGCGATGGGGGTGCGCTTGTCATCCAGGCTGAAACCGTCGGCAGTGAGGTCGTAGAACCAGACGAACTTCTCACTCCTTCCCCCTGACAGGGGGAAGGTTGGGATGGGGGTGGAAGGGTTTGAACCGTGCGCCGTTTCGACCCCCTCCCTAGCCCTGCCAAGGGGAGGGGATATTGCAGCAGCGGGTTTCTCGAACACCAGCGCGGCGGTCGCCACGCCGGCATAGGGCTTGAACACACCGCTGGGCAGGCTGATGACGGCTTGTAACTCACATTCCGTCAGCAGCGACTGGCGCAATTTGGTCGCGGCCTTGGTGGAGCCGAACAAAACCCCGTTAGGGACGATCACCCCGGCACGTCCGCCGGGGGCTAGGTGGTCAATAAACCACTTGAGAAACAACAATTCCGTGGCGCGGGTGTTGAGCTGGTAGTTGAGGTCGGCGTGGATACTTTCATCCTGCACCTTGCCGGAAAACGGCGGGTTGGCGAGGATGCATTCATACATCCTACCGGGATAGCTGCCTGCAAGCCCGGTGGTAAGCGGGTTCATCAATTCAATATGCGCTTTTTCCAACTGATGCAGGTAGAGGTTGAGGATAGCGATCTTGACCATGTTGGCGTCGTTGTCGAAGCCATTGAAGGCGTGCTCACTGAGAAACGTCCACTGCGCGGGTTTGAGCAGCGTGCCGTCGAGCAAACCACGCGCCAGATCGGCGGGTTTGGTGTGGCTGCGCAGGATGTGCATATAGGCCGACACCAGGAACCCCGCCGTGCCGCAGGCCGGGTCACATATCCGGTGGTGCGGCTGCGGGTTGACCAGCGCGACGATGAGGTCAATGATGTGGCGCGGGGTGCGGAACTGGCCGTTGGTGCCGGAAGCCGACAGTTTGCTGAGCAGGTATTCATACATGTCGCCCTTGAAATCGTGGCCGTCATGCACGGAGATATCCATGCCCTGGATGCCCTGGATGACGGCGCGCAGCGTGGGGCGATCGTAAATCTTGAGGGTGGCGCGGCTAAATAAAGTGCGCCCTGTTTCCGACAGGCCCGGCAGCTCGTGCAAGTGTTCAATGGCGTCACGCGCGGCGTTGAACAACTGGTCGCCGGTCAGCGTGACGAAATTGCCCCAGGCAAAACGCGCCCAGTTGCCGGAGAAGATGCGCTGGTATTTTTTGTCCAGGTTGTAAAGCGCCTCGTCCTTCTCTGTGAGCAACCGCAGGAAGAGGAGG
>JANYIK010000084.1 GCA_025362115.1 Methylophilaceae bacterium | reverse complement strand
GTATCCTTCGATATAGCGGCTTCGCCGCTTACTCAGAGCCTGCCCCGTACTTGATACGGGGACGAACGGAGAATGTATCGAACCACATTTTCCACTCCCAGGAAGTTAAGTATATAAGTCCCTTTTTTAATGCCCGTTTTCAGTAGGCATCTTGTTCCATGCATCTAAAGCGGCAATTTTGTATGTTTCAGACAACGTTGGGTAGTTAAATACGGTATTCACCAAGTAATCCAGCGTTCCTCCCAGTGCCACCACTGCTTGACCTATGTGTACCAGCTCAGTACCGGCTTCGCCTATGATGTGTACACCCAGTAATTTTCTATCTTTTAACCCAAACAGCAGTTTTAGCAGACCTTCATCCAGCCGCAAGATTTGCCCGCGGGCAGTTTCTCTAAAGCGTGCAATACCAACTTCATAGGGGATGTTGGCCGCCGTGAGTTCTTGTTCGGTCGCCCCCACCATGCTGATTTCCGGGATGCTATAGATGCCGAAAGGGAAATGCTCTGGCACCGCAGCAATGGGGCGTCCCAAGGCATGACAGGCAGCCACACGGCCTTGTTCCATCGAAGTAGAAGCTAGACTAGGAAAACCAATCACGTCGCCCACAGCGTAAATGTGTGGCACCTCGGTAGCGTAGTTTTTGTCCACTTTGATGCGGCCACGGTTATCTGCGGCCAAACCAGCGTTTTCCAGCTTCAGCCCTTCGGTAACACCAGTGCGGCCTGCGGCGTACATCACCAGATTGGAACGCACAATTTTTCCACTTTCCAAATGCACTTCGATGTCGCCATCCGTCTTTTTAATTTCGGCCACCGTCTCGCCCAAGCGCAGTGCCACGCCGCGATGGCGCAAGCCATAGGCCAGTTCGTCCACGATTTCTCTGTCCAAGAATTCCAACATATTAGGACGACCGTCAATCAGGGTAACGTGTACGTCCATGGCGCTGAAAATAGAGGCGTATTCCACGCCAATCACGCCTGCGCCGACAATGGCGAGGCTCTTGGGAATCTTTTTGAGTTTGAGTATGCCGTCACTATCAATAATAGTTTCGTCATCAAACGGCACGCTGGCAGGCCGCATAGGAGCAGTTCCCACAGCGATCACAATGCGATCCGCAGAGAATTTTTCTATTTCACCATCCAATGTAGCAACTTCAAGAGTATTAGCGTCCAAGAAAGATGCCATACCTTTGATGACCACCACACCGTTGCGCGCCAACTGATGCTCAATCACCGTCACTTCGTTACGGATAGTGATCTCCAGCCGCTGCATCAGATCGTCTATGGTGAGATGTTGCTTAAGGCGATAGCTATGCCCATACAAGCCACGCTGTGTCCAGCCCGTAAGGTAAAGCACCGCTTCACGTAAGGTTTTGCTGGGGATAGTGCCGGTGTGGACGGTGACTCCACCGATAATACTGAGCTTTTCGATAATGGCGACTGTTTTACCCAATTTGGCAGCCTGAATCGCCGCACGCTTGCCACCCGGTCCGCTGCCGATTACCAGCATGTCATAGTGTTGACTCATTGCGATTTTCCCCCTACCTGAAGTGTAGCAAGGTTACGCAATTTGCTTAATCACCGCAAGAGGTTACGTGTGAACCTTGCGCTGATTTTTTAATACCTCTAAGTTTTAGCAATAGCCTCGAGTTCCTTCTTAATACGCATATTGTCTAATTTTTCCAGGGGTAATTCTGCAAATAACTTAAGGGGCTGTCCTAGATAACGCCTTAATTAAACATCCTACTTCAATGCACACCAGGTCAGCGGATCCAACGGTTTGCTCTTGTAACGCAACTCAAAATATAGCCCTGATTCTGGATTGCCACCGCTGTTACCGATGGCAGCCACATGGTCGCCCGCTTGCACCTCATCGCCGACTTTCTTAAGGATAGCCTGGTTGTTACCGTACAAGCTCATGTAGCCCTCTCCGTGATCTACGATGAGCAAGTTGCCAAAGCCACGCAGCCAATCGGCAAACACCACGCGGCCGCTGGCGATGGAGCGTACTTCGTTACCCTCTCCAGCACGAATGAAGATACCCTTCCATGAAATGCCGCTGTCTGGTCGCGCTGCGCCGAATTTGTTGGTCAATTCGCCCTTGGTCGGCAACCTTAATTTGCCGCGCAACGCCGCAAATACGCCGTTATCGTTCATGGGCTCTGGCACGGCCTCGTTACGCGCTTCTACTTTGCCCTCAGTCTTGCTAGTCGTTTTTTCAGTTTCTTTGCTGGCTATTTTCCTAGAAGATTTTTTCTTGGGCGTGGCTGCGGCAAGCTTGGCCAAGCGTTCCAGCAACTCTGTGATGCGTTTTTCATCGCGCTGCAGCTTGGTAATTTCACCACGTTGCGCTTGAATTTGCGCGGCCAAGCTGCTCATCACCGCTTTGTGTTCGGCTTGTTGCTTTTTCAAATCCTGCTTGTTTTTCTCCTGCTCGTCTTTGAGTAACCCCACTTTATTCAATGTAGCTTCGGTTTTAGCATTGAGTTCAGCCACCGCCCCCAAATTGTGCCGCAGACTGGCAATCAGCTTGCTGCGCGCTTGCGCCACATAACGAAAATATTGCAAATTGCGCTCCACCACGTTGGGGTCTTGCTGTTCCAGCAATATCCGCAAATAACCTTGCTGGCCATTCAGGTGTTGGCGATAAAACTGGGCACCGAGGAGTTGTTGCTGTTGCTGTATGGTGGTCTGCAAATGGCTCTGCTGCTGACCGAGCTGGCCTAGAGTGGCGGCGTTCGCTCTTTGTTGCTGGCGCAGCTCATTGAGCTTGCGGTTGGTTTCACTGATCTCCTGTTCGCTTTGCTTGAGGGCATCGGCAGCCTCGTGGTGCGCGCCCTCGTTACGATCCAGGTCGTGCTTCAGGCTCTCGATCTTGTCTTGCAGTTCTTTGAGTGACTCTTTAGATGGGGCGGCGTGGGCAACACCTGTCACGACAAATAACAGCGCAAAAATACTGCACCACACTAGCCCCCTCCACCCTTTAAGGGGGAGGGTTGGGGGGGTAAAAAGTATCAACATTTGCAACGCTCAACCCCCATCCTAGCCTTCCCCCTGAAAAGGGGAAGGAATAATGCATCAAACAAACGTAACAAGTGACTTCCCTGTCATCTCGGCTGGTTGCGGCACACCCATCATGTTGAGCAATGTCGGTGCGATGTCTTGTAATGCACCAGTTTTGGCGATGCTGGCTTTGCGCCCCACATAAATAAACGGTACCAAGTTGGTCGTGTGTTGAGTATGCGCTTGGCTATGAACGTGATCACGCATCGCTTCAGCGTTGCCGTGATCGGCAGTGATGATCACCTCGCCGCCACTCTTCTGCATGGCTTCCACCACCCGCCCTACGCAAGTATCTAGTGTTTCTATGGCTTTGATGGCAGCTTGCAAGTCGCCGGTATGGCCGACCATATCGGCGTTAGCGTAATTGCAAATGATCGCGTCATACTTGCGACTGAGGATAGCTTCTACTAGCTTATCAGTGACTTCCGGTGCGTGCATTTCTGGCTGCAAATCATAGGTCGCCACCTTGGGTGAAGGCACCAGAATACGCTCTTCTCCGGCATAAACCGTCTCTTCGCCCCCATTGAAAAAGAAGGTAACGTGCGGATATTTCTCAGTCTCGGCGATACGTAGCTGCTTGAGGCCCAAGCTCGCGATGTATTCACCAAAGCCATTGCGTACTGCATGTGGCGTAAAAGCCACGCCAGTCACCGCCAGATTCTGGCTGTATTGGGTGAGCGTGTAATAGCCAGCTAATTTTGGTACGCGATTGCGAGGAAACCCATCAAAACCGGCATCCAGAAAGGCCTGCGAAAGTTCACGTGCACGATCAGAGCGGAAATTCATATACATCACGACATCACCGTCTTCAATCCTTACCGCCTCTCCCACGCTGGTGGGTTTGACGAATTCGTCATTTTCGCCACGGCCATAGGCTGCCAATAACCCGGCTCGTGCATCTGTGGCGCTGAACTCACCCACGCCGTCCGTCACCAATTGGTAAGCAGGCGCAACACGCTCCCAGCGTTTGTCCCTGTCCATCGCATAGAACCGTCCCGCGACCGAGGCGATACGCCCTACGCTGGTTTCGCGCAACACGCTTTCTAAAGCCGCCAGGTAACGCTCAGCGCTCCTAGGTGGCGTGTCGCGACCATCCAAAAACGCATGTACGTAAAGATTTTTAACCCCCGCTTGCGCCGCCATTCTCAACATGGCAAAAATGTGTTCTTGATGGCTATGGATGCCCCCGTCAGACAGCAAACCAAAGATATGCAAAGCGCGATTTTTGGCTTTTGCAACCACTTCGACCAAAGTAGGATTCTGGTTGAATTCGCCGTTTTCTATGGCGATATTGATACGGTCAAACTCCTGCGCCACGATGCGCCCTGCACCGATATTGAGATGCCCGACTTCGGAATTGCCCATTTGGCCAGAAGGCAATCCCACAAAGGATTCCGAGGCATTGATCAGGGTGTTGGGGCAGGTAGCCAGCAGCTTGTCTAAATGTGGTTTTTTGGCTTGGGCGATGGCGTTGTCTGGCGTGACCTCGCCGTGACCAAAGCCATCCAGGATAATCAGAATTGCGGGAGTAACCTTCATGCAAGTGCCGCAAAAACTCTGTCGCGTATCTCTTCCACCGAACCCACCCCAGCGATTTTGATGTGTTTGGGCGCACCTACTTTTCCACTCGCCGCCCAGCTCGCATAATAGTCCACCAGCGGCTTGGTTTGGCTGTGATACACCTCGAGACGCTTTTTCACCGTTTCTTCTCGGTCATCTTCGCGCTGAATCAGAGCCTCACCGCTGATGTCATCCCTGCCTTCCATCTTGGGCGGATTGAAAATGACGTGGTAAGTACGGCCAGAAGTAAGGTGTACGCGGCGACCACTCATACGCTGGATAATTTCTGCGTCGTCCACGTCTATCTCCACTACATAGTCAATACCAACTCCGGCATCCTTCATCGCGTCAGCCTGCGGTATAGTGCGCGGGAAACCGTCGAACAAAAAACCGTTGGCGCAGTCGGCTTCTTTAATGCGCTCTTTGACCAAGCCGATAATGATGTCGTCTGACACCAGCCCGCCGGAATCCATCACTTTTTTAGCGGCAACGCCTAAGGGAGTGCCTGCCTTGACAGCCGCACGCAGCATATCACCAGTAGAGATTTGCGGAATGTTGAACTTGGTTTTGATGTAGTTGGCTTGAGTGCCTTTACCAGCGCCAGGAGCGCCTAACAGTATCAATCGCATCTTATAATTCCTTGGTGAATCCTTGAGTGAGAGTTTTGTAAAATTATATCAGGCTAAGTAATTTGAAATGGCAACGAATTGGCTTACTTGCAGATTTTCTGCGCGGTATTGTGGATCTATGTTCAACGCACTAAATCCGGCATCGTCCAGCAAGCCTTTCAAGGTGTTACGCAAGGTCTTGCGACGCTGACCAAAAGCCGCTGTGACCACCTTGGCGAACAAGGCCTCATCTTTTGCCTGATGCGGCAGCATTGCATGTGGAATCAAGCGCACGAAAGCCGACTCCACTTTGGGTGCTGGGTCGAATGCCTCCGGCGGCACAGTAAGCAAATACTCCATGTGCAAACGATATTGCAACATCACCGAAAGCCGTCCGTAAGCCGCGGTGGAAGGCACAGCCACCATACGCTCCACCACTTCTTTTTGCAGCATGAAGTGCATGTCCATAATGTTGTTGGCACCTTGCAGCAAATGAAACAACAGCGGTGTAGAGATGTTATAGGGCAAATTGCCAACGACACGAATCTTACCCAACTCTGCAAAGTTAAATTTCAGCGCATCGCTATTGTGGATGGTGAGTTTGCCCACCGGATAATGGCCTTGCATCCAGCTGATAATATCCCTGTCCAACTCCACTACTTGCAGATGGTTCATGGTCTGTAACAAAGGCTGAGTAAGCGCGCCAAGCCCTGGGCCGATCTCCACCATCGCATCGTCCGGCTGCGGATGAATCGCAGCTATACAGGAACGAATAATATCGGAATCGTGCAGAAAGTTCTGGCCGAAGCGCTTTTTGGGCAAGTGCTTCATAG
>JANYIK010000040.1 GCA_025362115.1 Methylophilaceae bacterium | reverse complement strand
GAGCAATACGGTGCGGATATTTTGCGTCTGTGGACGGCTTCCACCGACTACTCCGGCGAACTGACCATCTCCGACGAAATCTTGAAGCGCGTGGTAGAAGGCTACCGCCGTATCCGTAACACGCTGCGCTTTTTGCTCGCTAATACGGCTGACTTTGATGCCAGAAAAGACATGCTGCCGGTGGAAGAATGGCTGGAGATTGACCGCTACGCGCTGCATTTAACCCAAGAGCTACAAACGGCCATCCTGGCCGATTACAACCGCTACGAGTTCCACTTGGCCATGCAAAAATTCGTGGGTTTCTGCTCCGAAGACCTGGGTGGTTTTTACCTCGACATCCTCAAAGATCGGCTCTATACCGCAGGCGAGACATCCAAGCCGCGCCGCGCCGCGCAAAGCGCGCTGTGGCACATCACGCAAACGCTGATGAAGCTGCTAGCACCCGTGCTGAGCTTTACCGCGGAGGAGATTTGGCAGACGCTCAACCCCAACAGCGAGGCCACGGTGTTTGAGCAAGGCTGGCACGAGCTGCCCGCGCATGGTTTGGATACAGCGCGGATAAAGGCGTGGGAAGTCATTCTGTGCGCCCGCGGCTATGCCGCCAAAGAAATAGAAGTGCTACGCGCTGCCGGGCAGGTGGGCTCGTCGTTGCAAGCCGAGCTTACCTTTCATGCGCCAACAGGCACGTATGAGGCGCTTGCCAGCCTGAGCGACGACCTGCGCTTTGTGATGATTACCTCGTCTGCACATGTGGAAAAAGTCGTCACTGAAGCCGAGCAAACAATCACGGTTACCCCCAGCGCCCACGCCAAATGCGAGCGTTGCTGGCATTACCGCGCCGATGTTGGCGCACACGCCGATCATCCGCAGATTTGCGGCCGATGCGTGAGCAATTTGTATGGTGATGGTGAGCCGCGTCGTTATGCGTAGTTGGTTTCTCATCAGCGCCGTGGTTATCGCGCTGGATCAAACCACCAAACTCTGGGTGCAGTCAGTGCTGGCTTACGGCGAACACATGACAGTGACATCGTTTTTTGATTTGTTTCTGGTGCACAACAGCGGCGCTGCGTTCAGCCTTTTGGCAGATGCAGGTGGTTGGCAGCGTATCCTGTTCAGCGCTTTTGCGTTGGTTGCGTCGGGTGTCATCATCTATCTGTTACGCAAATCGCCGGAGAAGACCTTGTTCTGCTTTGCGCTCAGCCTGATCCTAGGGGGTGCGCTGGGGAATTTATATGACCGCGTTACGCTGGGTTATGTGGTGGATTTTTTGTATTTTCATTATGCAGCTCACGGTTTTCCGGCGTTTAACGTGGCTGATTCTGCTATTACTGGCGGTGTAATGTTGCTGCTGTGGGATGGTTTTAACGACACGCGCAAGCCAGCGTGAACACACCTTCCCCTTTGCAGGGGGAAGGACGGGATGGGGGTGGTAGTGGCGGCTGTACCTCCCCAACCCTCTCCCTGCAAAGGGGAGGGCATTTTATTGTGAAAGGTAGTTTAAGTTTATGAAATGCGGCATCGTCGGTCTGCCTAATGTGGGCAAATCCACCCTGTTCAACGCTATTACCAAGGCGGGGATTGCGGCGGAGAACTATCCTTTCTGCACCATCGAGCCGAATGTTGGCATCGTCGAAGTGCCGGACCTGCGCTTGCAGCCGCTGGTCGACATCGTCAAACCACAAAAAGTACAGCCCGCGATTGTTGAATTCGTGGATATTGCTGGTTTGGTGGCGGGCGCTTCCAAGGGTGAAGGGCTGGGTAACAAGTTTCTCGCCAACATCCGCGAGACTGATGCTATCGCCCACGTGGTGCGCTGTTTTGAAGATGGTAACGTGGTACACGTGGCGGGCAAGGTCGATCCGCTCTCCGACGTAGAAACCATCAACACCGAGCTGGCGCTGGCGGATATGGAAACCGTAGAAAAAACCTTGGCGCGCGAAAGCAAAAAGGCGAAATCTGGCGACAAGGAAGCAATAGCATTGTGTGCAGCACTGGAAAAAGTGCAAAAACATCTGGATCAAGGCCAACCAGTGCGCACGTTGGGCTTGAGCAAAGACGACCTCGTCATCATCAAACCGCTATGTCTGATTACCGTGAAACCCGTGATGTACCTCGCCAATGTCAATGAAGACGGTTTTGGTGACAATCCGCTGCTGGCGCTTATCGAAGCGCTGGGAAAAAAGGAACACGCGCCAGTGGTCGCCATCTGCGCCAAGATAGAAGCCGAGATTTCTGACTTGGAAGACGAAGATAAATCTCTGTTCCTCGCCGAAATGGGTTTGGAAGAGCCAGGGCTGGATCGCGTGATACGTGCCACGTACGGTTTGCTGGGGCTACAGACCTACTTCACCGCTGGGGTGAAAGAAGTACGCGCTTGGACCATCCACAAGGGCGACACGGCTCCGCAAGCGGCTGGCGTGATCCATACCGATTTTGAAAAAGGATTCATCCGCGCCGAAGTGATTAACTATGCTGACTATGTGGCGCTTAAGGGCGAACATGGCGCGAAAGAGGCTGGCAAAATGCGGCTGGAAGGCAAGGAATACGTGGTGCAGGATGGCGATGTAATGCACTTCAGGTTTAATGTTTAGGAGAAATCAATGAAGCCAATTTACCTATTGCTTGCGGCCGTTTTATTAGCAGGCTGTGCCCATAATAGTCCAAGACTTCGTTATTCGAATCCCGGCGCGGGTTATGGAGAGTTCGCAGATGTGAGCTATCAGTGCGAGAGAGCGAATAGCCGGATAGTCGCTGTTGCGGTCGTCACTACGGCCGGGGAAATTTCGCCGGAAGAAAGGGCGGTAGATTGTGAGAAGTTCGACGCGTGCATGAAAAAGAAGGGTTTTATCAGATCATCGGACGGTATTTTTAAGCTTGGCAAGGATGTGAAAATGGATTGCACCGAATAGTAGCCATCTTACAAGGGACAAAAAAATCACCATCCTTTGCTTTGACTTTAACCCGCTAAATCAATACAATCGCGCCTTTCGTTTTTCCGGTGATGTAGCTCAGCTGGTTAGAGCACAGGATTCATAATCCTGGGGTCGAGGGTTCAAGTCCCCCCATCACCACCATACAGAGCGGCTCCCGGAAACGGGGGCCGTTTTTGTTTTTTTGGCCACTTCAAGTCAAAGCCTTCTAAGCCACATTTCACGCCAGCAATTTTGCAAGCAGCTTCAAGCGTTTTTGCCAAACCAACTCCATTTGCTAAAGCACCAATCAGTCCGGCGTTGAAGGTATCACCCGCCCCCAGCGTATCCACCACAACACGCGGTGGAGGGAAGGCTGGGCTGTGGCAGCTCTGCCCGTCAGTCGTTTTGCCATAGGCTCCGGCGGCTCCCCAGGCTACTACTACCGTTTTACCGGGGGCAGCTTTTTGCATCCGTATCAGGAAATCTTCTGGGTTGTCTTGGCCATAGTTTCGTGTATAGCCCTGTGAGCAGATGAGAAAATCAGGATAACCCAACAGAGATTCGATACCTTCCCGTGGTTTTTCGAGTTCCAGCGACACGGGTAGTTCCGGCCTCAGTTGGCGGACGTGGGCGAGCATCTTGCCTAGTTCGGCGACGTTGTGGCCTTCGAAATGGATCCAGTCAAAAGCGTTGAGATCCATGCTGGTGAAATGCTGTGCCGCCATTTCCGGCAGGTCACGGTAGTGCACGATGGTGCGGCCTGCTTTGGTAATGTAAATGCTGGAAGTCGGCGGGCGACCAGAGAGGTGGGGGCAGTGGGAGTAATCCACACCATGGTTGTTAAAATCTTGCTCGATAATTGCGGTTTCCGGTGCGTCGGCCATGATTCCGAGAAATGTGCATTGGTGGCCGAGTTGCGATAGCACCACCGCGGTATTAGCTGCATTACCGCCACGGCTCATGCGTAAACCCTGCGCCCGAACTTCAGCGTCTTCCTGCGGATAATGATCCAAGCTATAGATGATATCGAGTGTTGCGATTCCCACTAGCAGCACGTTTGCCATTGCAATTTCCCTTTGGAATGTCAGCGACTGGAAGTTTATGTGAATTGCCGAGCGGAGGGCAATGAAAAAGGGCTAGCCCAAGCTAACCCTTTGAATGTGTGGCGCGCCCGAAGAGATTCGAACTCCTGACCCCTTGGTTCGTAGCCAAGTACTCTATCCAGCTGAGCTACGGGCGCGT
>JANYIK010000013.1 GCA_025362115.1 Methylophilaceae bacterium | reverse complement strand
ACCGGTCACTGGATCATCGCGAAACAAATCCTGCTGCACTTCGGTGCGAGAGTCGGTGGAACTCATCCGCGCCGCCGACGCCACCCCCTGTGCAGTCGCCATCGCTCTCGACCGCCAGGAACGCGGCCAAGGTGCATTATCGGCGGTGCAAGAAGTGCAGCAGGATTACGGCATTCCGGTGGTCAGCATTGCCGGATTGGCGGATTTAATCAACTATCTACAAGACGCGCCGGAATTGGCGCATTTCAAGACGGCGATAGAGAGGTATCGGGTGGAGTATGGGGTGTAAACTCCCTTAGCCGAACATGCAAACAAGCACTCAACTTCTGTTTGGGGCATCACTACTATTCTTTAGTATTCCGATAATTACTCCCTTTGTAGTGCGTATCCAAAAATTTAAGAACATTGAATTAGCTCAGAAGATAACGAAGTGGCATATTTCAGTTTCAATTTTTGTTATTTTTAGCCTTACCACTTACTTTTTTGGTTTTCGTTTCCAATCAGGTGAGACAAACATCGTCTTTATAGTTCTTGTCGCAGCTGCTTATCTATACTTGATTGGGCTGATTTTTCAGATTAAGCCCCGTTTATTAGGCGCAACGCTCGGCGTTGTCGTCGCATTTTTGTTTTTACTTGTGATCCTGATGAATATTCTTGTGTCTGCTATTGACGGTAAAACAAATCGTATTGAATTGGCTTCCAATTTGTACTGCGAGGTTTACCAGTTTGGCTTTGCAGGTAATCCAGGCGGTCTTGGTGTAAGTGTGTATCGTTATTTAGGCTTAGGTATTAGCCGCAGGCTAATTCGGGGAAGCTACTTGGATGAGATTAAGTACCCATTTAATACTCAAGAGGGTGCATGTAAATACACAATGGCAAGAATGAGCTCGTAATGCGCCGGATGGAATATTCGCTAAGCGGGTGTATGGTCTTTCAACCACTCTTTCAGCGCATTATTCATACGGGTTTGCCAACCGCTGCCAGAGACGCGGAAAGCGGCCAGTACATCACGGTCAAAACGAATAGCCACCTGCTCTTTGGTACCTGACCCGGCAGGGCGACCACGCGGTTTTCTGGCGCTTTCCAGTTCTTCCCGACCTGCCGGACGCTCATCTTCATCCACACCATCCCAGACATAGTAACCGCCTGCTGGCGGCGCTTCCATCGCTTTGAGGATGGTTTCGCGTTCAGTCGTTTTCTTGGGCAAGCCAGTCATAATAAGCCTCCGTTTCCAATTCACTTGCGGGGCGAAAGCTGATAATTCGCACAGCTTCGCCACGATCTACATGTACCACGGTCAGTACCGCCAACCTGTTCATAACATAGGAGAATGACAAAATGCGCTCTTCACCGTTACGAATGACGGGCACATCCCAGCGGTAATGGGACTCCAATACAAGAGGGGCGTCAGCAAAATCCAGCCCATGTTTTGCCCGATTAGCGAGGCGCTTGGATTCATCCCATTCCAGCCGCAATTTCATGGGATTTATTGTAGATGCAAAAATAGTTGAGGTCAACCATTTTTGTAGATGCGTTTAAGCGTGGTATAGGCGGCTAAGTCTGTGTGCAGCCTCAATCATCGCCCCAGCATTCTCTGGTGGCGTGAATTGGGTGATGCCGTGGCCGAGATTGAACACATGGCCGCTGCCGTTGCCGTAACTGGCGAGAATATTCCCGACCTCTTTCTCGATGGCTTCCGGTGTGGAAAGCAGGATGGCGGGGTCAAGGTTGCCTTGCAGCGCGACCTTGTTGCCGACGCGTTTCCTCGCTTCACCGATATCCACTGTCCAGTCCAGCCCCAGCGCATCGGTGCCAATCGTAGCCTGTGCTTCCAGCCATAAGCCGCCGCCCTTGGTGAAGATGATGTTAGGTACACGGCGGCCTTCGCGTTCCTTGGTCAATCCGGCGACGATCTTTTGCATGTATTGCAGCGAAAACTCACGATAGGCTGCGTGTGACAGCGCGCCACCCCAGGAGTCAAAAATCATCACGGCTTGCGCCCCGGCTTCGATCTGGGCGTTGAGGTAGTGGATGACGGATTGCGCGGTGACATCCAGTACGTGGTGCAGCAGGTCCGGGCGGGCATAGGCCATTTGTTTGATTTTGAGGAAGTCGGTACCGCCCTGGCCTTCTATCATGTAGGTGGCTAGCGTCCACGGGCTGCCGGAGAAACCGATCAGCGGCACGCTGCCATCCAGCGCCTTGCGTATCTGGCTGACGGCGTTGATGACATAACTGAGGTTGCCCGCCGGGTCGGTGACCGCAAGGTCACGAATCTCCCATTCTTCGCGCAGCGGGCGCTCGAACTTCGGCCCCTCGCCTTCAGCGAAATATAGGCCCAGACCCATGGCATCCGGCACAGTGAGGATGTCGGAGAACAAGATGGCTGCGTCCAAGGGATACCTGGCCAATGGTTGTAATGTGACTTCGGTGGCATAGTCAGGGTTCTTGCACAGTCCGAGGAAGCTGCCCGCGCGCTTGCGTGTCTGGTTATATTCAGGGAGATAACGCCCCGCTTGGCGCATCATCCATACCGGCGTGTATTCGGTGGACTGGCGCAGCAAGGCACGCAGGAAGGTATCGTTCTTGAGATGGCTCAAAATATCAGCGTGGCAGGTCAGACTTGCCCATAAGGTAGGCATCCACTGCCTGAGCACATTGGCGTCCTTCGCGTATCGCCCACACTACCAGTGATTGACCACGTCGCACATCACCGGCGGCGAATACTTTGCGTGTGCTGGTAGCGTAGCAGCCCTTGCCATCGGTAGCGGCTTTGGCATTGCCGCGCGTGTCTTTTGCAACACGGAAGGCATCCAGAAGTGATTGCGTAGGACTGACGAAGCCCATCGCTAGCAGCACCAAGTCAGCCTGCATCTCGAACTCGGAATCAGGAATTTCCTGCATTTTGCCGTCTTTCCATTCCACTTTTGCGGCGATGAGTTTTTTGACTTGACCATTCACACCCTCAAAACGCTTGGTAATCACTGACCAGTCGCGCTCACAACCTTCTTCGTGGGAGCTTGAGGTACGCAATTTTATTGGCCAATTTGGCCAGGTTAAGGGGCGATTTTCTTCTTCTGGGGGTTGCGGCATGATCTCGAATTGAGATACGGATGCAGCCCGGTGGCGGTTTGAGGTACCCACGCAGTCAGACCCAGTATCGCCACCCCCGATAACCACGACATGCTTGCCAGTGGCTTTGAGTTGGTCAATGAGTTTATCGCCAGCGATTTTTTTGTTTTGCTGTGTTAAAAACTCCATGGCGAAATGGATGCCAGCAAGCTCGCGGCCTGGGATGTCCAAATTACGTGGGGTTTCGGCGCCCGCTGCCAACACCACTGCGTCAAACTCGGCGAGTAGATCATCAGCATTGACGTTGTCACCCACGTGTTGATTGACGCGGAACTCAACGCCCTCGGCCTGCATTTGAGCGATACGGCGGTCTATGTGCGACTTCTCGAACTTGAAGTCGGGAATACCATAGCGCATCAAGCCGCCGATACGGTCATTTTTTTCCAGTAATACTACGTCATGACCAGCGCGCGCCAGTTGCTGTGCTGCTGCCATGCCCGCAGGACCGGAGCCAATAATGGCTACTTTTTTACCCGTTTTGTGTGGCGGCGGTTGTGGCAGCACCCAGCCTTTTTCCCAGGCTTTATCAATAATCGCGTGCTCTATGGATTTGATACCAACGGGGTCGTCGTTGATATTGAGCGTACAAGCAGCTTCACACGGGGCGGGACAGATGCGGCCAGTGAATTCGGGGAAATTGTTGGTAGAGTGCAGCACCGCAATCGCCTGTTGCCAATCTTGCTGGTACACCAAGTCATTCCAGTCAGGAATGATGTTGTTGACCGGACACCCCGTCATACAGAAAGGAATGCCACAATCCATACAACGTGCGCCTTGCACCTTGGCTTGGTCATCACTTAAGTGCAGTACAAACTCTTTGTAATTCTTGACCCGTACAGGAACCGGTACATTGGCCTCGGACAGACGTTCAAATTCTAAAAAACCAGTGACTTTACCCATTCAGTTACGCTGCCTTTTTCTGTGCGGCGGCTGCCATCTCGGTCAGCGCCCGTTTATATTCATTCGGCATGACTTTGACGAATTTGTTTCTACTGTTATCCCAATCTGCCAGCAAGGATTTTGCAAGTTCACTGCCGCTATAAGCAGCGTGCTTTTCAATCAAGTTACGTAAAGTTATCTCATCTGGCTGGCCAAGGTGTTGTATCGGGTCAGCAGGGATTTTATCTGCCGCATCTACCTTTTCCAGCGCCACCATGCTCAAGTTGCAACGTTGATTGAACAGACCATCCTCGTCCAGCACATAGGCTACGCCACCGGACATGCCAGCTGCAAAATTACGGCCGGTTTGACCAAGCACAATAACAGTGCCGCCCGTCATGTATTCGCAACCGTGGTCGCCCACACCTTCCACCACCGCGCTGGCACCGGAATTTCTAACGCAGAAGCGCTCTCCGGCCACACCACGGAAGTAACTCTCGCCCGTAGTTGCGCCGTACATCACGGTGTTGCCAACGATGATATTTTCTTGTGGAATACCGCGGAAAGCTTGTGGCGGTTTGATGATAATGCGCCCGCCACACAAGCCTTTGCCAACGTAGTCGTTACCTTCACCGGTGAGTTCAAAGGTGATGCCGTGCGCTAAAAACGCCGCAAAACTCTGCCCTGCCGTACCGGTAAATTTGACGTTGATGGTGTTGTCCGGCAGGCCAGCCGCGCCATAGCGCGTGGCCACGGCGTTGGACAGCAAGGTACCAACCGTGCGATTAACGCTCTTGATAGTGGTGTCCAGCCCTACTTTGAACTGGTTTTCCAATGCTGATTTAGACCAAGTAATCAATTGATTATCGAGCGCTTTTTCCAGGCCATGGTCTTGTGTTTCGGTGTGATAGCGCGAAACACTTGCGTCCATATCAGGCTGATGGAAAATGTTGCTGAAATCCAAACCCTGGATTTTCCAGTGCTCGATACCCTTTTGCATGTCCAGTAAATCGGCGCGGCCTATCAGCTCATCAAAGTTGCGTATGCCCATCTGCGCCATCAATTCGCGCACTTCTTCCGCGACAAAGAAGAAATAATTCACCACGTGTTCAGGCTGACCAGTAAATTTTTTGCGTAACACCGGGTCTTGCGTGGCAACACCCACCGGGCAGGTATTGAGGTGGCATTTACGCATCATGATGCAGCCCTCCACCACCAGCGGCGCGGTGGCAAAGCCGAATTCGTCTGCGCCCAACAATGCACCTATCAGTACGTCACGGCCAGTCTTCATCTGACCATCCACTTGCACCGCCACGCGGCCACGCAAGTGATTCAACACTAGTGTTTGTTGTGTTTCAGCCAGACCCAGCTCCCACGGTGTTCCCGCATGCTTGAGCGAGGACAAGGGGCTAGCGCCGGTGCCACCGTCGTGCCCTGCGATGACGATATGGTCGGATTTGGCCTTGGCCACGCCTGCGGCCACAGTACCCACGCCGGTTTCGGAAACCAGTTTGACCGAGATCGAAGCCTTGGGATTAGCATTTTTCAGGTCGTGGATCAGCTGCGCCAAGTCTTCGATGGAATAGATATCATGGTGAGGTGGTGGCGAAATCAGCCCTACGCCGGGGACGGAGAAACGCAATTGAGCGATGTACTCGGATACTTTTCCGCCAGGCAATTGCCCACCCTCGCCCGGTTTAGCACCCTGCGCCATTTTGATTTGAATCTGGTCAGCGGAGGCCAAATACTCCGCCGTTACGCCAAAACGACCAGAGGCTACTTGCTTGATCTTGGAGCGCATGGAATCGCCCGCTTGCAGCGGAATGTGTGCTTCTACGCGGCTGTGACCGATGACTTCAGCCAGAGTACTATCGCGGTTGATAGGCTGAAAGCGCAATTTGTCTTCGCCACCCTCGCCGGTGTTGGATTTTCCACCTATGCGGTTCATCGCCACTGCCAGCGTGGTGTGCGCTTCGGTGGAAATCGAGCCTAATGACATCGCACCTGTGGCGAAACGGGTGACGATATTCTTGGCGGGCTCTACTTCATCCAGCGGTACTGGCGGGCCTGCGGGCTTGATTTCAAATAAACCGCGGAGAGTCAGATGGCGCTTGGTTTGGTCGTTAATCAGCTTAGCGTATTCTTTGTAAGTGTCGTAGTGATTGGTACGCGTGGCGTGTTGCAGCTTGGAGATGGAATCCGGCGTCCACATGTGTTCCTCGCCACGTACGCGGAAGGCATACTCGCCGCCAGCATCCAAGGCATTGGCCAACACGGGGTCGTTGCCAAAAGCGGCTGTATGCAGCCGTAGTGCTTCTTCCGAAACTTCTTTCAGGCCTATGCCTTCAATTTTGCTGGCAGTGCCAACAAAGTATTGTTTGATGAAGACGGAGTTGAGGCCTATGGCTTCAAAAATCTGCGCGCCGCAATAGGATTGATAGGTGGAAATGCCCATTTTGGACATCACTTTGTATAAGCCCTTACCTACCGCTTTGACGAATTTCTTGTGTGCTTCATAGTTATCTGCCAAGCCCATGTGGTTGATGGTTTCAAACGCTAACCATGGGCAAACGGCTTCAGCCCCGTAGCCCGCCAGCAGAGCAAAATGATGGGTTTCGCGCGCCGAACCGGTGTCCACCACCAAGCCAGTATTGGTGCGTAGGCCAGCTTTGACCAAATGATGATGTACCGCCGCGGTGGCCAGCAAGGCAGGAATGGCGATGCGTTCTTGTGACACATTGCGGTCAGAGAGGATCAATAAATTAAAGCCATTGTGTACCGATTTTTCAGCCTGAGAGCAGATCTCCGCAATCGCGCCTTGCATGCCCTTTGCGCCTTGGGCTGCGGGGTAGGTAATGTCGGCAACTACAGAGCGATAACGTTTGTCAGTGAGTTGGTCTATGGCTTTTAGTTGTTCTATTTCAGCCAAAGTTAGTACTGGCTGACTGGCTTCCAAACGCAGTGGCGGGTCGGTTTCATCTATACCCAATAAATTTGGCTTAGGGCCGATGAAGGTCACCAATGACATCACCAATTCTTCACGAATCGGGTCTATCGGCGGGTTGGTGACTTGTGCAAAAAGTTGCTTGAAATAGTTGTAAAGAACCTTGGGGCGATTGGATAGCACCGGCAGCGCACTGTCATTGCCCATAGAACCGTTGGCTTCCTCGCCGTTGGCTGCCATCGGCTGCATAATGAATTTGAGGTCTTCCTGGGTGTAGCCAAACGCCTGTTGTACATCTAGCAAGCTTGCGTGGAGTTCCAGTGAGCCTTCTACTTTGGGCAAATCGCCCAGGAAAGTACGCGATTGCTCGATCCAACGGCGATAAGGTTTGGCTTGTGACAGTGTTTGTTTGACTTCTGCATCGTCAATAATGCGGCCTTGTTCGAGATCAATCAGGAACATTTTCCCCGGTTGCAAACGCCATTTTTTAACGATTTTGGTCTCAGGAAAAGTTAACACGCCCATTTCAGAAGCCATCAGCACCAAGTCGTCGTCAGTCACCAAATAGCGCGCGGGGCGCAGACCATTACGGTCAAGCGTAGCGCCTATCATGCGGCCATCGGTGAACGCGACTGCGGCGGGGCCATCCCACGGTTCCATAAGGGCGGCGTGATATTCATAAAAAGCGCGACGGTCTTCGTCCATCAGGGGATTGCTAGACCACGCTTCGGGTATCAACATCATCATGGCGTGGGGCAGCGAATAGCCGCCCGCTACCAGTAGCTCCAACGCGTTGTCAAAGCAAGCGGAATCCGATTGGCCTTCGTCTATCAGTGGCCATAATTTTTCTAAATCCGAACCTAACAGCGCTGAGCGCATCGCTTCGTGTCGCGCCGTCATCCAGTTGACGTTGCCGCGCATGGTGTTGATTTCGCCATTGTGGGCGATCATGCGGAACGGGTGTGCCAAATCCCACGCGGGAAAGGTGTTGGTTGAAAAGCGTTGGTGTACCAGAGCGAGCGCAGAAACCATGCTCTCATCTTGCAAATCTTGGTAGTAAATACCAACCTCTTCGGCCAGCAACATGCCTTTGTAGACCATAGTCCGGCTGGATAGCGAAGGAATGTAAAACTGTTCGGTATCGGCAAAACCCAGTGTGCGAATCTCGTGTTCGGCACGTTTACGGATAACGAACAATTTGCGCTCGAAGGTGGCTTGATCAGTGCTTTGGCTGCTGATGAACACCTGACGCATGACCGGCTCGATAGCACGCGCGGCATCGGCGATGTCGCTGTTATCACGCGGTACGTCGCGCCAACCAAGGAAAGATTGACCTTCTTCGTGAATGATGCGCTTGATGATGGCTTCACTGGCCATACGGCTTTTATCGTTTTGTGGCAGAAACACCATGCCGCAAGCGTAATCGCCTACCGCGGGTAATGTGATATTGAGCTTGGTAGCTTCTTTGCGTAGAAATGCGTCTGGCAATTGAATCAGCATGCCTGCGCCATCGCCCAGTTTTGGGTCATAACCCGTGGCTCCACGGTGGGTGAGGTTACGTAAAATCTGCAAACCTTGCTGGATGATGCTATGGCTTTTTTGGCCTTTGATGTGGGCGATAAAGCCCACGCCGCAGGCATCATGCTCCTGTGAAGGATCGTATAAACCTTGTTTTTCTGGTTGCTTCATGTGTTGTGCTGACCTTCAAAGATACTCGCCACCATGGCGAGCGCTAAAATTCTAGGGTGAAACCTTGTAATTCTACTGTTTTCAAGGCTTCCCTTCAACCGGCAATTATTGCGGTGCGCTGATCTTGAGAGCGCCCGTTTTGAACGCCTTAGAACCCGTTTGGTAATAGGCGATGGCCTCGTTTACCAGCTCAGGATTATTTTCCATCGGAGTAGATTCATACGTGGCAGGGTCAACGCGGAAGCTTTCCACTTTCTGTTTGGGCGATAACACCGTCAATACGCCGTTTTTGAGGTAACCCAATTGTTGATAATTGCTGATAAAAGCGCGCTCTTGTGATGCCTCTGGCGAAAAGGCAGAGTGCCCAAAAAATCCTTCACTACCTTGTTTGCCGAGTATGTCCAATATCGTAGGCGGAATATCCATTTGGCTAATAATAGGTTTGTAGACCATGGGTTTAAGCAATTCTGGTGCGTAAAAAATGGCCGCGATATGGTATTTCTCTACCGGTAATCTGGTTTTACCCGCGACTGAGGCACAGTGATCGGCCACAATCACAAACAGGGTATCTGCGAACCAAGGCTTGGTTTTGGCATCCTGGATAAACTTGTCTATCGCGTAATCGGTGTATTTCACCGCACCATTGCGTCCACCGGGAGAGGGAATATCAATGCGCCCGTTAGGATAGGTGTATGGCCTATGGTTGCTAGTGGTCATGATGTGGGCAAAAAACGGCTTGTCCGTCGCGCCCTTGGCGTCAAAATGCGTCAACACATGGTTAAACAAAGCCTCATCCGCCACACCCCACACATTCTCAAACATGATGGACGACTTGGGGATGTCGGTACGGTCTATGATTTGATAGTCATTGGCGGCAAAATAACCATTCATATTGTCAAAATAACCGTATCCACCGTAAAAAAAGAAAGTGGAAAAACCTTGTTGCTTGAGCAATTCGCCAATAGTCGCCAGATGGTCGTTATTCGGTCTATGCACGATGGCTTGTCCGGGGATAGGCGGCGTGCCTAGCGATAAGGCATCCAGGCCGCGCACGGTACGGGTGCCAGTGGCGAATAACTGCTCGAATTTCATGCCTTCATTGGCGATTTTATCCAGTCGTGGCGTTAGACCATCAGTGGCACCATAAGCGCCCATAAACGAGGCCGACAGGCTCTCCACAGAAATCAGGATCACGTTGCGCGGCGGTTTGGAAAAAGGGCTAGAGTTGGTTTTGGGGTTAGCACTACTGGCTGATGCAACGGGCATAAGCTTATTTTTAACCCCCAGTTTTTTCAGCGTGGTATTGGCTGTATCTTGTGGCATGGTGCGGTAAAACTTGTCGTAATCCAGTTCCATGCGCCGCGCCGCCGCCGTAATGGTGAACAAGCCATTGCCTGCCAGCTCGGTAGCGTAAGCGTTTTGCTTAAATTCCATTTGGTCTATGTTGGCAAAAGACAGTAGCAAGGTCGGTAACACAAAAGCTGCCAAACCCATGCTCCATCGCTGCTTTTTGGAGTATTCAGCTTGATTGGCACGGCGGATTTGTGCCGCCACCCGCCACACCACCAAAGCCGCAACCAAGCCAATGCCCGCCAATATCCATCCCACTGGATACGATTCGCGGATATTACCAATCACTTCAGTCGTGTATATCAAATAATCCAACGCGATGAAGTTAAAACGTGTCGTAAACTCCAACCAAAAAGTCGCCTCAGACACTGCGCCAAACAACAGAAGAGACACAGAAAACCATAGCCACAACCAGCGCAGCATGGAGTGCCATTTATATTGCCGCCAGCGATTAGGCAAAATAGCCTCATACAGCAACACTGGAGCCAACAGGCAAACCGTCACCGCTAAATCAAACCACAAGCCCTTGATAAACAGACTAGGCCACAGCTGCGGCGGCACAACATCCATTCCGGTGTAAACCAGCAGGCCAATGCGGGTGAGGGCAAAAATGGTGAGTAGCACCGCTGCCAAAGTTAAGCACAGCAAAGGAATGGGGCGTAGAAGAGTCTTTAGGGGTTTCATTGATTTAGGTTGAGGTTATCAAGAAAGAGCTTTTCGTGCTGCTGTCAGCGTTTTAGCGATCTCTTCCTCGCCATGTGCCGCCGAGACAAATCCTGCCTCAAAAGCTGATGGGGCAAGATATACGCCACCATCCAGCATGGCATGAAAGAAGCGGTTGAACGCTTCTTTGTCAGATTTCATCACTTCGTCGTATGAGGTTGGGCAATGCTCGCTGAAATACACGCCGAACATTCCACCTACACTTTGCGCGCTGAAGGCGATGCCTTTTTCTTTGGCAATTCCTGCCAATCCATCCACTAGCAACTTGGTATTTTTGCTGAGTTTATCGTGAAAACCCGCTTCTTGAATCAGCGTGAGCGTGGTTAAACCCGCAGCAACCGCAACCGGGTTGCCCGATAGCGTACCTGCTTGATATACCGTGCCCAGCGGCGCTAAATGGCCCATGATGTCTTGTCGTCCGCCAAACGCGCCGACTGGCAAGCCGCCGCCTATCACTTTGCCTAGTGTGGTCAAATCTGGCTTGATGTTGTAGAGCGCCTGTGCGCCGCCTAGATGCACTCTAAAGCCGGTCATGACTTCGTCAAAAATCAGTACTGCACCGTGTTTGCTGCACTCTGCTCTTAAGGTTTCCAAAAATCCGGGTACGGGCGGGATTAAATTCATGTTGCCAGCGACAGGCTCGACGATGACGCAAGCGATTTCATGGCCGATCTGGCTGAAGAGCGTCTCAACTTCAGCGCTGTTGTTATAGGCCAGCGTGAGTGTATGTGCGGCGACTTCCGGCGGCACGCCTGCTGAACTGGGTTGGCCGAAGGTGAGTGCACCTGAACCAGCCTTCACTAATAAAGCATCGGCGTGACCGTGGTAGCAGCCTTCAAATTTCACGATTTTTGAACGTCCGGTAAAGCCACGGGCAAGGCGGATAGCGCTCATAGTAGCTTCTGTGCCGGAACTCACCAGCCGCACCTGCTCCATGCTGGGGACAAGTTTGGTGAGCAGTTCTGCCATTTCCAATTCTCGTGCGGTAGGTGCGCCGAAGGAGAGACTGTTACTTGCGGCTTCCTGCACTGCGGCAATGACCACCGGATGGGCGTGGCCAAGGATCATTGGACCCCATGAGCCAATGTAGTCAATGTATTGCTTGTCGTCTTCATCCCATAAATAGGCACCTAGTCCACGTTTGAAAAATACGGGTGTGCCGCCGACGGAGCGGAAAGCACGAACTGGCGAATTGACGCCGCCGGGGATGAGTTTTTGCGATTGTTCAAACAGTTGTTGGTTGCGTGAGGTCATGATTTTGGTTAGTCTAAAGATCAGAAAAGTTCAGAAAATTGCTTCGCAGCTTTTTGGATATCGGGCGCATCGAATAAGGCGTTGATGACAGCCAGCGCGTCTGCACCCGCATCTACCACATCCGCCGCATTGTGCAAGGTAATGCCGCCAATGGCAACGATGGGGATGTTGAGTTGAGCTTTGCCTTCGCGCAATAGTTCCAAGGTAGCGCGGGGCGCGTCAGGTTTGGTGCTGGAAGAGAACATCGCGCCGAAGGCAACGTAATTGGCACCTTGCTCTTGGGCTTGCAAGGCGCGGCTCAAATTATCGTAGCAACTCACACCAATGATGGCCTCTTTGCCCAATAGCTTGCGGGCGCTGGCGATGTCGCCATCGTCTTTGCCCAGATGTACGCCATCAGCACCTATATTTAAGGCCAGGTTGGCATCGTCGTTGACAATAAAAATTGCCTGATATTGGCGACACAGTTTGGCCAGAGCGGAAGCGGTTTCCAAGTGTTGACGTAAATTCAGGGTCGAGCGTTTATTACGATACTGCACGATACGCACACCGCCCAGCAGTGCGGCTTCTACTTTGATGAGTAGCGCATCGCGGTCTGTGCTGTCTGGTGTGATGGCATAAAGACCTTTAACTGCCATAGCAGCCCTCACCCCTGCCCTCTCCCGCTTGCGGGCGAGGGGGACACGGTCTCGCTACGCGAGGCATTTTAATGTGGTTCAGATTCAGGTTCATCCTCGTCACGCGCCCAAAACAAACGGTCTGGAATATATTGCCCCATACCGGGGCGGAAAGCGGCTTTCAGCGTCGCCCAGGTATATTCCTGGCCTTCAGCGACGGCCTCTTCTAGCGTCAAGCCGTGTGCCAAACAGGCGGCAATTGCCGAGGCCAAGGTACAGCCAGAGCCATGATAGCTATCGGGCAAGCGCTCCCATTGCCACGCTTTGATGAGCCCATTGTTGCCGTAAAGCGTGTTAGTGACGTCCTGAGTGCGTTCATGGGTGCCGGTTACCAGCACGTACTCCACTCCCATGCCTAGCAAGCGCGTAGCACATTCAATCAACGGCGCGTCTGCTTCATTCTCTTCATCGCTATCAAAAAATGCCAAACGCCGTGCTTCCAGGCTGTTAGGCGTGATGAGTGTGGCTTGCGGCAATAGCAAATCGATCATCGCGCCTTGCATTTCTTCTGAGGCCAACTCGTCACCACGGCCTGATGCCAGCACGGTGTCCATAATCAGCGGAATATCGGGGTAATCTGCCAGAATCTCGGCAATGATGGCGACATTTTCTACACTACCCAACATGCCGATTTTGAACGCGGCGACTTCCATGTCCTCCAGCACTGCACGGGCTTGTGCCTCTACCCATTCGGCATCGAACACCAGTACGTTATCCACACCCAGCGTGTCTTGCACAGTGATAGCCGTCACCACAGATACGGGATGACAGCCGATGCTGGACAAAGTCAGCACATCGGCTTGCAAGCCAGCGCCACTGGTAGGGTCGGTAGCGGCAAAGGTTAAAACAACAGGGGGATTTTGAGCCATAAAAGTAGGTGTGGTGCGTTAATGCGCTATTTTAGCGGATACGGTGGCTGTTTGCCGCGATGTTTTGATGTGCGTTATGATGGTCGGCCTAGATTAAGGAGCATCAATAATGGCAAGAATGATTCAATGTATCAAACTGGGGCGCGAGGCAGAAGGCATGGACTTCCCACCTTATCCGGGCGAATTGGGCAAAAAAATTTTTGAGGGTGTTTCCAAAGAAGCGTGGGAGGGTTGGAAAAAGCACCAAACCATGCTCATCAATGAAAATCGTCTGAGTTTGGCCGATAGTTCGGCGCGTAAATATCTGATGGAGCAAACCGAAGCGTATTTTTTTGGCGCTGGTGCGGATAAAGCTGAAGGCTATGTTCCGCAATCATAAAATTGTCATGTTTCTGCAATAAACTGCAACCTCGATCGTTTTATGAAGCCTTCCAAATTGTCCTCTGCCGAGCAATTTCTTAATCGTGAATTAAGCCTGTTGGCCTTTAACCGCCGTGTGTTAGCACAGGCCGAGGATGAGCGTAATCCACTGTTGGAGCGCCTGAAGTTTTTGTGCATTGTCAGCAGTAATATGGACGAGTTTTTTGAGGTGCGCGTGGCCGGATTAAAAGAGCAAATCCAGTTTAATGCCAAGTCCAGTGCGCCTGATGGTATGCCGCCACGCCAAGTAATGATGGAAGTGTGCGAGCAAGCGCACGTGTTGGTCGCGCAGCAATATCAAATTTTTAATGAGACGGTTGTGCCGCAATTGGCTGCTCAAGGCATTCGTTTTTTACGGCGCACGCATTGGAACGAGCAGCAACAGCAGTGGATACGCGACTATTTCTTTCGCGAGCTGATGCCAGTATTGACCCCCGTCGGCCTAGACCCTTCGCACCCCTTTCCGCGCGTCTTGAACAAAAGTTTGAATTTTGCCGTTGAGTTAGAGGGTAAAGACGCATTTGGGCGTAATTCCGGCAGGGCTATCGTGCAAGCGCCGCGCGCCTTACCTAGGGTGATACGCTTCCCTAGCGAAATCGCTGGTTGCGAGTACGGTTTTGCGTTTTTGTCTTCTGTACTGCACGCACATGTAGGAGAGTTATTTTCTGGCATGACGGTAAAAGGGTGTTACCAGTTCCGTGTCACGCGCAATAGTGACTTGTTCGTGGACGAAGACGAAATCAAAGATTTACGTTTAGCCTTGCAAGGCGAATTGTCACAACGCCAATTTGGCGACGAAGTGCGGCTGGAAGTTGCAGACAACTGTTCACCGGAGATGTCCAGCTTTCTACTCAGCCAGTTTGACTTGACACAAGACGATCTATACCAAGTCAACGGCCCAGTGAACTTGGTGCGTTTGATGCAGATTCCCGACTGGGTAGATAGGCCAGACCTGAAGTTTTTGCCTTATATTCCAAGCCTTTCGCGCGAGATTCAAAAAGAACCAGACATTTTCAAAGCCATACGCCGTGGCGATATTTTGCTGCATCATCCGTTTCAATCGTTCAATCCGGTGGTGGAGTTTTTGCAACAAGCCGCCGCCGATCCTAATGTGCTGGCGATTAAGCAAACCGTGTATCGCACCAGTTCAGATTCTACTTTGATGGAAGCCTTAATCGAAGCCGCGCGACGCGGTAAAGAAGTGACGGTAGTGGTGGAGCTGATGGCGCGCTTCGATGAAGAGGCTAACATCAACTGGGCGGCAAAATTGGAACAAGTGGGGGCGCACGTAGTATATGGTGTCGTTGGTCACAAAACTCACGCCAAAATGGTGATGGTGGTTCGCCGTGAGGCGGATAAATTAAGACGTTATGTACATTTGTCCACTGGCAATTATCACCAGCGCACGGCTAGACTTTACACTGACTTTGGTCTCATGACCTGCCAGGAAGAAATTTGCGAGGACGTGAACGACATCTTCGCCCAACTCACGGGACTCGGCCAAGCCAGCAAACTCAAACACCTATGGCAATCGCCATTCACCTTGCACAGCCAAGTAATTAAATCCATACAACACGAAATGGAACACGCCAAAAACGGCAAACGCGGCCACATTATCGCCAAAATGAATGCGTTACTGGATCATGAAGTCATCAATGCACTTTATGCCGCATCACAAGCTGGCGTAAAGATAGAACTGATTGTGCGCGGCGTATGCGCGTTGCGTCCACAAGTGCCCGGATTGTCGGACAACATTCGCGTGCGTTCTATCATTGGACGTTTTCTTGAACACTCTCGTATTTTCTACTTCTATAACAACGGCGCGCGGGATTTATATCTCTCTAGCGCTGACTGGATGCATCGTAATTTTTTTCGGCGCATCGAGAGCTGTTTTCCCGTGCTA
This sequence comes from Methylophilaceae bacterium, assembly GCA_025362115.1. GTDB lineage: Bacteria > Pseudomonadota > Gammaproteobacteria > Burkholderiales > Methylophilaceae > CAILHX01. The sequence continues at coordinate 4,403 of JANYIK010000013.1, read as the reverse complement.
AATCCCAAACTCAAACGGCGCGTTTACCGTGAAGGTCTTGCCATTTATATGAAAGATAACCAGCAGGCGTGGGAGATGCAGGCCGATGGTAACTACAAACTGAAACGCACTACACGCGGCACAACCGTTAGCGCACAGAACTTTTTGTTAGGTAATTACGGGCAGGAGTTGGCGAGAGAGAAATAGGCTGGTGTGAAGCGCCTAGGAGGTACTGGCAATTATTAACTTCCACTGCGCTGGGCCAGTTTCATGCACCGAAACCCCGTGACTATCCACCGCCACGGTCACTGGCATGTCTTTCACTTCAAACTCATAAATGGCTTCCATGCCCAAGTCGGCAAAGGCCACCATTCGTGCTGCACGTATCGCTTTGGATACTAAATAGGCGGCACCACCTACGGCCATGAGATAAGCCGATTGATGCTTGGCGATAGAGGCAATAGTCTCGGGGCCACGCTCTGCCTTGCCCACCATGCCCAGCAATCCAGTTTTTTCCAGCATCATGTCGGTATAGCCATCCATGCGCGTAGCAGTGGTTGGGCCTGCGGGGCCGACCACTTCGTCGCGCACCGGGTCAACCGGCCCAACGTAATAGATGAAACGATTACTGAAATCTACCGGTAGCGCTTCTCCTTTGGCCAGCAAAGTGGCGATGCGTTTGTGTGCAGCATCACGCCCGGTCAAAAGCTTGCCGTTGAGCAACAAAGTTTCGCCTGGTTTCCAGCCTGCGACTTGCTCACGGGTGATAGTGTCGAGATCAACGCGCCTAGCTTGGGGGCTAGGCGTCCAATGCACATCCGGCCAATCGGCCACATTAGGCGGCTCTAGCGCGGCCACACCGCCGCCATCCAGCACAAAATGCACATGGCGCGTAGCGGCACAATTGGGGATGATGGCGACGGGCAAAGAAGCCGCATGCGTCGGGTAGTCCAGAATCTTCACGTCCAGCACTGTGGTCAGGCCGCCCAAGCCTTGTGCGCCTATACCCAATGCGTTGACCTTATCGTAAATCTCGATCCGCAATTCTTCCAGCCGATTATTCGCACCGCGCGCTTTGAGTTCGTGCATGTCTATGGTTGCCATCAACGACTCTTTGGCCAACAGCACCGCTTTTTCTGCACTTCCGCCGATGCCTATGCCCAGCATACCCGGTGGACACCAACCTGCACCCATCGTCGGCACGGTTTCCAGCACCCAATCCACGATGTTGTCGTTGGGGTTGAGCATGGCCAATTTGGCCTTGTTTTCTGAACCGCCACCCTTGGCCGCGATATGGACTTCTACCGTGTTGCCGGGCACTAGCGATACATGCACTACGGCAGGAGTATTGTCCTTAGTGTTTTTGCGGCTACCGGCGGGATCATTGACCATAGACGCACGCAAAGGATTATCAGCATTGGTATAAGCGCGGCGCACACCTTCGTTGACCATATGCTCCAAGCCCATGCTGCCATACCATTGCACCGCCATGCCAACTTTAACGAAGGCGACAACAATGCCGGTATCCTGGCAAATCGGGCGTTTGCCCTCGGCGCACATGCGCGAGTTGGTAAGGATTTGTGCAATAGCGTCTTTTGCAGCGACAGACTCCTCGCGTTTATACGCCTCGCCCAAAGACCGGATGTAGTCCGCCGGATGGTAATAGGAGATATATTGCAGCGCGTCGGCGATGCTTTGTATGAAGTCCTGTTCGCGGATAACTGTCATCTGCTTGATTTCTCAATTGCCATCGTTGGCTTGATGTCTTTACGCAGGATTTTACCGTTTTTGGTGCGCGGGAAATCCTTGGCCAGATAGATCGTTTTCGGGGCTTTATAGGCCGCCAAATGTTCACGCGCAAAGGCCAGTAACTCATCCGCTGTCGCGGTGCTGTCTGGCTGGGCAATGATGTAAGCCACCACTAACACTTTATCTTTTTCGAGTTCTTCACCAATCGCAGCACAGTCGGCCACGGCGGGATGTGATTTCAACACTCTTTCGATTTCATAGGGTGAAACGCGGTAGCCAAAGCTCTTGATAATGTCGTCTTTGCGACCTAGAAACCAGATGTAGCCGTCAGTGTCATAGCGCGCATAATCACCGGTGAAAAACCAGCCATCGTGTCGCAGCTTGGCGGTTTCTTCCGGCATATTCCAGTATTGCAAGAACAGCCCGGGATCGTCGTCCGGCACGCAAATCATGCCTTCTTCGCCACTCGCTACTTCTTGCAAAGACTCGGGATTGAGCAGTTTGATGGCATGCCCGGGTTGCGGGAAACCCGCAGAACCTGCGCGGATGGGGCGCGATTTGGTCTGGCACAAATAGTAGGAGAATTCGGACATGCCCACCGCTTCGTAGATATCCACGCCAAAACGGTCTTTCCAGAGGCTTAGCACTTCGTCCGACAAATGCTCGCCCGCACTCATACAATGGCGCAAGCTGGGAACATCGGCCTTGGTGAAGGTGCTCTTCTGCACGATTTGACGGTAGATGGTAGGCACACCGACAAAGATAGTGGCGGAATGTTTGTTGATGAGGCGCGGCCATGTGTTCGCATCGTTTTTGCCCTCATGCACGATGACGGTTTTGCCCAAATACAGCGGATCCATCAGGCCGGAACCCAGCACATAGGTCCAGTTGAATTTTCCGGAGTGCATGATGCGATCGCCCTCTTTGGCAAAGTCGAACCAGTAGGTTGATGCAGGCGTGCGACCAATCAAGGCACGGTGTGCGTGCAAAACTCCTTTGGGGTAACCGGTAGTGCCTGATGTATACACTAGGTAAGCGGGATCGGTGGCAAGACTGGTTTCTGCGGGCTGATAAGTTGTGATTTGGGCAAGCTCTGCGTCCAAGTCACGCACATCCAGGCCGGCTACTTTCAACACTTCTCCCGCACCAGAAAGCAATACATGACACAAGTTGGGGGCTTCTTGCAGATGATCTTTGAGTTTGACCCAAGCCGCTTTGTCCGTGACCAACACTTTGGCACCGGAATCTTTAGCCAGATAAGCCACTTCTTCGGCGGTCAATAACGTAGAAGTGGGCACAGAAACTGCGCCGCGCTTCATCGCACCTAAAAATGCCATTGGATAATCCAGACAGTTGGGTAAGCGTATCAATATTCTCTCGCCCAAGCCTATGTCCAAATTTCTTAGAAGTTGAGAAAATTGGCTAGTGCGCTGGCTTAGTTCGGCAAAGCTGATTTGTGAAGTGCCTAATGTGTCATCCTCCACAATCATGGCGATGTTGTTTTCGGCAGGCGTGCCAAGGTGCGCATCCGTGCAGGCTACGCCGATGTTGAAATGCGTTGGCACTTGCCAAACCCAAGGCTGAAAAGGAGCGAATGCCATTATAAAATCACCCCATACGGCCAGTTTTCACGGATGACTTGCGTAGGCATCAGCTGCAACACCGTCATAGCGAATTCCACGTCTTCTTTGTTCAGCGAGCGTAGCGCATGGGCGCGTAACAAGGTTTGTAGCGCTTTGCCGAACATCGGTGGATCCAGCATTTCGCCTTCAAACTTGATCGCGCCGCCCAGTAAAGCGTCGGCCTCTATCGCGGCTTTAAGCATTCTTATTTTCAGCGCCACATCGGTTGGGGATGGCGTATACGCTACTTTGCACAAGTGAATATGACCGGGGTGGATGACTTGCTTGCCCGTCAGCCCCATCGCGGCCTCTTGGCAAGCATGTTTGTACACCACACGCGATTCGTTTTCGCCATGCAAATCCAGCCAGCGACGCACGTCGTGTTGCTCGACAAAGGTTTCCGGCATGATACTGGAACCGATCAGCGTCTCTACCCCGCCAATCACGCCTTTGCCGGCGATACGCGCCTCGAACATGATCTGGTTCAGGTAGTACTTCAGCTCTTCGGTCCAATGCTCCGGGGTGATATGGATGCCCATGGCTTTGGAAAAGTCATGGATGCCGAACACCACGTGTTTGACCGTGCTGTACTGCATCAGATCCGGCGCGATTTTGAGCGATTTTGGATGCTCAATGATGGGCTGGATGGTGATTTTTTGGTTCAAACTCACCAGCAGATTCGACAGATCACGCACTTCAGCCGCACCGTAAGCCTCGCCCGCTTTGGCCAACATCACCACGTCTACGTGGTCGGCCATATCGGCCACCATCGCCATATCCAGCTCATACTCCTCGGTGCGGAAAGGATTAACACGAATCGCAATGCTGACTTCTTTGCGGCGCTTGAATAGCGGCAACTCTTGTCGGAGTAAAGTTCGGCTCATTGCTTTTTGCCTACAACCGTCTTCCAAGTCAAAAATCAGGGTGTGGGCATGGGTGGCGTGCGCGTGCTTCTTCATGCGCAGCGATGCAGCTTCTAAATCCTCATAAATCCCCAAAGAAGGGGCATATTTCACTGGCGGGTAATACAGTTGTATTCCCGGCCAATAGTCG